>NZ_JAHREU010000022.1:0-96574 GCF_020883145.1 Microcoleus sp. CAWBG27 | reverse complement strand
GCACCAACAATTACTCAAAATCCAGCGCCGAACTCGAATTTGCCGATCGCACCAACGATTAATCAAAATCCAGCGCCGAACTCGAATTTGTCACCAGCGCCAACGATTGCTCAAAATCCAGCGCCGACAATTACTCAAAATCCAGCGCCGAACTCGAATTTGTCACCAGCACCAACGATTACTCAAAATCCATCGCCAACAATTACTCAAAATCCAGCGCCGAACTCGAATTTGTCACCAGCGCCGACAATTACTCAAAATCCAGCGCCGAACTCGAATTTGTCAGCAGCGCCCACAATTACTCAAATTCTCCCTGCTACCCCACCAATAAATCTCGCACCGATACTGACACCGGAACTCGCTCCGGCGCTCTCCAGTAACGGGCTTCCCAGCACAAATCCTTTATTTTCTGCCAGCTTGCAAGAGCAAAACCAGATATCTAATTCCTTGCAACAGCCTAATTCACGTCGCGAAACCTCGAATATTATTGACGTTTCCAGCTTGCCAGTTAACCCCAGCGCCATTATTTTTCCGGTAGAAAACAGATTTACCAGGGAGTTTGTCGATTACCTGAATTTGCCACAAACAAATAAACGCGCCACCCTGGAAGAGTCTCAAAAAATTCTTCGCAGCGTCGCACAAGGCACAGGTATCAAACCAGCTCTCGTATATATGAGCTTTGTACCCAATGGTTCTACATTCGATCGACCTTACAACAGTTCGCCGCTGTTGCGCGTAGAACAGCAAATTCAAAGCTCTGACGAACTCGAAGTAATGGTAATCGCCCCCGATAGCGCGCCCTTTCGCGTGCGGATCGCTGGAACCTCTCGCGCCGAGGTAATGGAAACTATTCGGAAATTTCGCAACGAACTGACTAATCCGGTAAAGCGCAACACTAAAACTTATTTACCTTTAGCTCAGCAGCTTTACCAGTGGATGATAGCGCCGATCGAGGCAGAGTTACAAGCCAAAGGTATTCAGAATTTATCTTTTATTGCGGATATGGGGTTGCGATCGATACCGATGGCGGCGCTACATGACGGGAAAGGCTTTCTGATAGAGCGTTACAGCGTCGGCTCAATGCCGAGTCTGAGTTTGACAGATACCAGCACCACTAAGTTGCCAAATACGCAAGTTCTGGCAATGGGGGCGTCACAATTTCCCAATATGAGTCCTTTACCTGCGGTGGAAATAGAAGTTTCGACAATTATCCCGCAGGAGTCGCCCAGTAAGTCTTTCTTGAACCAAGCTTTCACTCTGGCAAATTTGAAATCGCAGCGCCAGCAGTACCCTTTTGGGAGAATTCACTTGGCTACTCACGCCGAATTTCGATCGGGAAACCCCAGCGAATCCTTTATTCAGTTGTGGGATACTAAATTGCGTTTGAATCAGTTGCGGGACATGGGATGGGGCAGTCCGCAGGTTGATATGTTGGTTTTGAGTGCTTGCAGGACTGCTGTGGGCGATCGAGAATCCGAGTTGGGCTTTGGCGGGTTAGCCGTGCAAGCAGGGGTTAAATCGGCTCTAGCGACTCTCTGGTATGTCAGCGACGAGGGCAGTTTGGGATTGATGGCGGACTTTTACGGCCAGTTGAAAACTGCTCCGATGAAGGCTGAGGCCTTGCGGCAAGCGCAATTAGATATGTTGCGCCAAGAGGTGCGGATTGAAGGGGGAATATTGCGGACTTCTGTGGGTAATGTGCAGCTACCTCCGGAAATGACAAAGACAGGGACTCGGAATTTTTCTCATCCTTACTATTGGGCAGGTTTTAGAATGATTGGCAATCCTTGGTAATCAGATTTGTTGTATAGGTACGTAGTTGGGCTTTAGCCCTCTCGATCTACACGTCCAAAGAGCAATACGGTTGACTTAACGCTTTTTGACGAATATCATCTCACAAATGTTATCTCACAATTTTATAGGCAATACAGGCATTTTTTGCAAGTCAGATTGTTGTTAAGTCAACTGTATTGGTCTAAAGATGGTTCAAGCCCAACTACGTACCTTTGTCTCGCTCTAAAGAGGGCTAAAGCCCAACTACGTACCTTTTTTTATTAATATGATAGTTGCGTCTAATATCGTGTCCGGTCGATTGACCGCGATAATATCTGTTCGTAGTGCGGACTTCAGTCCGCAGCATATTGCGGACTGAAGTCCGCACTACGAACAGTATTGTAGGGTGCGTCAGCCCGCAGTGTTTTCCTGCTTCCCTTGGGGCAATCGAGCTGACGCACCCGGAGGGCTATTATCACAATTTAAATGCGAAACAGCTTATTGCGGACTGAAGTCCGCACTACGAACAGTTGTTTGTTATAGTAATCGACCGGACATGATATAATATAATATGCCACCAAAGCTTTGAGCGATGCTTTCTATAATTTCACATTTCTCCTTCGTGCTATAAAATTACCTTGCTTTTTAAGGGGTTAGGAATCTGTTTTAATTAAACCGTATTGCAGTATAAAAATGCTTGCATAACCTCTTGTATTCTCTAGCTCACGTCCTTTGGGAATATACTATTAAAAAAAGTCTCCTAGTTATCTAGAAGACTTCGATTGCTTATTCGATCGATAAGTTTTAAGGTAGAGATCAGGGCGTAGCTTTTTTGATTCTGTTTCGGTCTTAGAACAAGATAGCAGCTAGCATTTATAGCGCGCGATTTTTGTCCTGAGACTCAAACACGGAATAGATTTTTTTGGCAGTTTCTCCTGACACTCCACGCCCAGAATTTACGTCGAAAAAGTTAGCTACACGCAGATAATCGTGCCACTCTTAGAAACACACTTCCACGACGAGAAAGGAGTCGTGCGATAACAAGCCTTTGCCTCATACTTCAGACAGCTACCTTGCAAGCACACTTTAATTGATGCCTTCGCTAAAAGGATATTGGCTTGAAGTGTCTGGCACTTATTGAGACCTATATTGGCGCAGACTGCTTCAATTCCTGCTAGTTTCAAGCAGACTTTAAAGCCTGCCCCAACTTTGGTATAGCAAATTGCGATCGGGCCAACTATACTAAAGCAACCAGCCAGGGCTTCATGAAGCTCTAAAGTTGCAGCCATCTGCTGATCTGCTGCCATTACTTCCGCTGCTGCCGCTCCACCTTCTGAACTAACCATGGTGGCTAGTCCTTCCCCATCTAGGAATTCCAAGGGATCGTAGTCGAGTTCAATCATTTCATGGTTTGCCATCATCTTGTCTCCTGAATTTAAGGTTGAATTGTTGTCAATTAAATACCTCAGCTTTCACAGCAACTACATTGAGGCTGTTTGCTTTGTGTATGCTCTAATTCTCTTCAACCTAAACTCGGGCAACAATACGACGATCCGCGTATATGATTGTAAATAAAGTGCAACAAATTACTCGGGCAGCAGCCCCAATTTTTCCAGAGCAACCATCACAGCAGCCGTTCGGGTTTGTACGCCGAGTTTGCAATAAAGGTGCTCCAAATGTTTTCGCACTGTTCCTTCAGTGCAACCGACAACTTTAGCAATCTGAGCATTGCTTTTATCTTGGGAAATCCAGAAAAGAACCTCTGCTTCGCGTTTGGTGAGTCCTAGCAATTCCAGACCAGAAATAGAGAATCTTTGCAGTTCTTTTTCCTCCAACAGCAAGAGATATTGCTCGCCGATGGGTTCGGGAATCAGACGGACGCTCAACTGTTTTCCTGCTTGCTGAACGTGCAACGGTAAACAGCTAGATGGAACATTGCCGTTGAATTTAAGTCTCGAAATCTGTTGCTTGAACCAATGTTGTAAGAGTTCTGGCAATGAGTGCGGGGCGCGGGATAAAAAATACTGGCTCAACAGTTGTTCGGCGCGTTGAGCGATGAAGTGCACCTGTCCGTCTACAGCCAAAACGATCGCACCTAAGCGATCGAACATTTGCTGGAATTGTGCGAGTATTTGGTAAATTTTGCTGAATGCTGGGTTATTTGCCTCTGCCTGAATCTGGTGCAGCATCCTCGGATTGAGGACACAACCATCTTTCGCGATCGCCTTCTTGGGTACCACCGGTGTTAAAGTATCTGGAGCTGAGCCGCTGCGATCGCTCTCGACTTCGATAGTATAATGTATGTCGCTATGTTCGTAATTTCGAGCTTCAGCTTTTGCTGGTGGGAGTTTATCAAGATTTTGAGATGTCAAAATAACTTCGAGCTGCTGACTTTGTTTCTGTGAATTCACTGGAAAATCTCCATTTGCATAAACGATGAGAATGGCGAAACTAGATAGCCACAACCTCCGGCTATCTCGCTCATTTCACTATCATTAATTTCTACAGCAGTAGAAATGCACTCTGAGATTGTTTTGACTGTGAACGATTTAAGTTTCTTTTTTAATTGATAACACTGGCTAGCTGTGAGTTAACAGTCGCACGTTCGAGTGACTTGCACTTTTTTTTGTGTTGTGTTAGCTACATTCTAGGTTTATGTCGAGACTAACGCTCGATATAAAAAAGCAAAGTCGGGCGGGTTTTGCCTCGCTTCTCTCGTAGATTATTAGGCGGCACCCGCCCCTAAAAGATACTATGGTTTTTTTGCAACGATCTACTTAACTCAAGAAAATGCGATGCTTTTTGCAATTTATATTATTTTAAAATAGAATGATAAAAACCCGATCGCGATCGCCAATCGGGCTGAGTGCAATTATTTGTTCAATTAGAGCGAGATCCTTTTAAGCTTGAAAGCAAATAAAGCCAGTCCTGCACCTGCAACAGCCGTGGCAGCAATATTGCTAGGTTCCGGCACTGCTTCGGCAATGCTGAGCGCGTTGATACCCAAAGCGCGATCGCCCTCAGACTCACCAAGTATATAGTCATTGCCAGAACCACCATACGAACATCCCCACTTCATTGTCATGTCAGTAAAAAAAGCTTATCCTAGAGAATAATCTATCTAGAACGGAACTTACGCATCAAAACCAAAGAAACCGGGTTTTTGCAGAAAAGACGCGTTACAGCACGCAAAAACGCATAAAAACCCGGTTTCTGACCACCCGTGCGTAAGTCCTATAAAATCAACACCACAGCAGGCAAAAGCATGGAACAAACAACAATTATTCCCCTTGAACTCTCTGACGGTACGATCGTCAGAGTAGAAGCTACACCAATTGGCGACCAGGAAATTTCTTTTGATAAACGACCTTTCAAAGAAGCAACAGATGCCATCAAGGCAATTGCGAAAGAACTATCAGGGGTTTTGGAAGAAGTTAATCCAGATAAAGCCACCATTAAATTTGGTTTAGAGATTGCTATTGAATCTGGACAAATTACAACATTAATTGTCAAAGGTTCTAGCAAAGCCAACCTAGAAATTACTTTAGAGTGGAGCAAGTAATTCTAAGAAACGGAGGACACGGCAATGCCGTTTCCCTACGCCAAAATAATTAGGGCTTGCGGGGCGGGAAGCCATCGGAGGAGGACACGGCAATGCCGTGTCCCTACGCCAAAATAATCATAAACACTCGATGAGAGATGTAACTATCGACCGATTAATTGTAGGGACACGGCACTGCCGTGTCCTCATATCTCATAAGTATAGAGCGACTAATTTATAACACCTAAATATGACAGATATCGCTAAATTATTACAAGAATGCACCCTACGAGTGAGCGTTCCCGGTGGTCATGGAACTGGTTTTTTTGTGGCACCACAACTAATTCTCACCTGCGCTCATGTCGTTAAATCAGCTAATCATCAAAAAATCAATGTATTCTGGCAATACCAAAATCAGCAATACATTACTAGTCTTGAAAAGATTCTACCAGAAAAGCATCTAGATTTAGCAATATTAAAGTTAAATACCCCAGATTTAAATCATCCTTGCGTCAATTTTGAATCATTACATCCCGAACTGGGGGACGACTTATTTAGCTATGGCTATCCCCAGGATTGTCCCGATGGTGATTCTACTACATTTAAGTATGAAGGCCCATGCTCTAAAAGCAATTCACCACTGTACAAATTGAAAGAAGGACAGGCAAATTATGGAGCCAGTGGTTCACCATTACTCAATCAGCGCACCGGAAAAATTTGTGGAATTCTGAATATTTCTCGCAATCCTAACACGGATTTAGGAGGACGAGCCGTACCTGTAAGTATAATTTTTGCTCAATTTCCTGAACTAGCAGAACTCAATCAGCGGTTTCATCAAAAGAATTTACAAAAAACAGGTATCAATCCCTTTGACTACGGCACGCCAGTCTCGCCAGAACGCTTTTATGGACGGAAACAAGCTATTTTAGAGGTCAAAAGCCGGATTGGTGCGATCGCCTCTCAGAGCATCAATATAGTAGGAATGCGACGCAATGGCAAAACTTCCCTCTTGCGGTTGATTAGAGAACGCACGGAGATGTTTTGTCAACCTCAACAAAAATCATTAATTGTGACTTTGGATTTAGAATCTCCCAAATTTCACACGCCAGAAGGGATTATTGAGGGACTCCGACGGCAGATTTTAAAAGTAACAGGAACTGAACCTTGGAGGCAGGATGTTAATGACGATATTTATGAGGTGGAAGATGGTTTGAGGTTGCTGCAGGAACAGGGTTATCGCTTGATTGTAATCCTAGATGAATTTGAAGAAATTATGAAACGTTTAGAATTTTTTCAGGAGTGGGGAGAAGATTGGCGATCCAAAGCTTCTTACGGTATGTTGGCAATGATAATTGCCAGCAAACGTTCCTTCGTCCTAGACTGGAAACGGCGTTTTGAGACATCTACTTTTCCCAATATTTTTAGTACCACATTACTAGGTGCATTGGAGCAGAAATCTTGGCATAGTTTAGTGAAGGATGGATTTATCCAAAGTGGTGAAATGGATATTGTACCTGATAAATTAATCGAGTGGATTGATGAACTTGCTGGCGGTTTGCCTTTTTATGTCAAAATGGCAGCATCAATGTTTTGGCAGTACGGGGATTACGAACAAGCACGGACTGAGTTTATTTACCAAGCAACTCCCCGCTTTGAAGAACTTTGGGATAATTTGACGGCATCGGAACGTCAAATTATGAAAAATGCTGCTGGTAAAATTTCAATTCAATCTAATGCTGTAGTTGATAGCCTCAAGCTTCACGGTTTGTTGAGGTCAAATGGTGGATTATTTAGCAGTGCTTTTGCAGAGTTTGTGAGGAATCAACGATGAAGAGGTTTCTGCGCGAGACTTGGGAGTTGTGGTACTGGGCAATGTTTTGTCCTTCCAGGCTTCAGCAGCGGATGAATGAGTGGGCTCCGGCTGAGGAAAAGGATGGATTGCGATCGGATACACATTCCTGGGATATTCTGCTGCTGCGACAAAATTTTCGCTTCATTTCTCAGTTTGTACTGCTAATATTTTTGTTTAGTTTACCGCTGATGTGGGGAATTGCATTGCATGGTCATACCCTAGATTTGCTGTTGGTGTTTGGGGCGATCGCGATTGCTTATAGCATTGGCATTTTGTGTTTACCAATTGGTTTGCATATACCACTACTATTTTATTTTACTTATCCGGTCAATCCGCAAATTTATCTTCTTGGATTAGATCTAGTACAGGGTATTTTGGCTCCATACTGGTATTTTTTTCTGGCTGCTACTGGACTGATTGGCTTAATAATTTCGACTTTGACATATATGAGCACGAGTGATGAAGTCGAAATAACCAACTCCTCCCTAATAGTGTTAATCGTCGGAGGAATCGTCGTGGCAATCGTCATGGGAATCGTCGTTGGTAGCTTTGTGCAAAACACCCTGCAAATAATCGTGGTAGTCCTCGTGGGAGCTGTCGTGGGAACTATCGTGGGAGCTGTCGTGGGAACTACCGTGGGAGCTGTTGTGGGAACTACCGTGGGAATTGTCGTGGGAACTGTCGTGGGAAGTATCATGATTGTCATCATGGGAGGCATCGCGGCGATCGTTGTGGGAAGCATTGCAACTTTACCTTTACCTTTACCTTTATTTTTGCTAACTTGCTGGCTAATTGCTGCCAGTCTCTCACCAACAATGCAAAGTTGGTTAGTAATAATTACCGCAGTCACGCTAACAGCTTTAGGTTTCTATCATCACGGCTGGCTGTCATTTTTAGCAGTGCCAGTAACTTTGATGAGTTACTACCGATTACCAGATTATTTAATCCTCACATTAATCGACTTATTACTAGCAATCCTTTTAATAAAATCTTTCCAGCAGAATCCTGTGCGATTACTTCACTTACTACCCCCTTACACCACCGAGTTGGTTTGGCTGCCTCTCCTCAATCACGATCGCATTTTAGCTGCCGCCTTCCGTACCGATGCCTCAGCAACACTCGCAACTTTTCAGAAAATGCAAGCATTATCGCTACCATACTTAAGATTTACGATTGAACAGGCATTACCTCAAATTATTACAGATCAATTAACTGCGATCACAAATATTTCTGAACTAATCGGTACAGCAACACCAGAACATCCAGTTTTACCATTACTAGCACCAACATTCTATCAAACACAAACTCTAGAAAAAGAAATACAAATTATACAAACAGCATCCTCAAGCAATAACTCTATCCTTCGCATATGGTTCATTATCGCAAGTGTTTTACCCATTATTATAATAATAATGACAGGTATTACTTTAATAATCAATACAGGTATTACCCCAATATTTAATTCCGAATTCACCACGTCCATGTTAACGGCAGTAATGATAAGTATTGGTCCTTTCATTATGGTCGGTTTTTCCGAGAATTATTGGCGATTTGATATAGAAGATGGTACTGACATCAATAAGCTTTTGCCACGCCTGCAAATAATTGCTAAAGATGTTGATGCTGCTCTAAAAGGTGGGAATCCTGCTATTCAGGAACGTGGTTTAATGAACATCCTAAATAATCTTCGTTCCTTGGAAAAAAAACTGTATGGATTAGAATTCACAACACGGGCAGTAAAACGCTGGGAACCAGTTTTAGTAAGGTGGCAACGAGTAATCAAGTTAGAGTTGCAAGAACGGCAGCAACAATCTCAAGATGAACTACTTAACCCCTTCCAATACGGCAATCCACTGCGTTCTGACCGTGCTAATCTGTTCAGAGGTCGCCAAAAATTTGCCGATGAAATTGTCCGGTTAATTCTCGATCGCAATCGTCCCACCCTAGTCCTACACGGCCCCCGACGCTGTGGCAAAACCTCATTTCTGTATAACTTACCCCGCCTCTTACCCAGTAGCTTACTCCCCGTTTACCTAGATATACAAAGTCCCGCTATAACTACAGATGAAGCTGGATTTTGTCAAGGATTAGTTCGTGCCATCCACCGCGATAGTCGCTCTCAAGGCATCGAATTACCAATGATTCCCACACGCAAAGAATTTCTAGAAACTCCTTATATTACCCTAGAAGATTGGCTCGAACAAGCACTTCCCAGACTTGGAGAAAGACGGCTTCTCCTCAACCTCGATGAATTTGAAAAAATTGGCACTGCTATCAAGGAAAAACGCTTAAGTCTCAACCTATTTGACGAACTACGCCACCTGATTCAGCACTATGATTCCCTAGCTTTTCTCTTCTCCGGTGTCCAAACTCTAGACGAACTCGGCCCCAACTGGAGTAGCTATTTTATCAGCGTCGTCCCCCTCGAAATGACCTATCTAGAACCAGATGAAGCAGAAAGTTTACTAACTAATCCCGATCCTGAATTTGCCCTGCATTACGATCGCGGTATTGTAGAGGAAATTATTCAACTGACTCGCTGTCAGCCCTACCTGCTGCAACTCCTGGGCTCTGCTCTTGTCACTCAGGCAAACTTAAATCATACTCAATTGGTAACACCAGATTTATTGCAAGCTGCGATTCCTGAAGCTTTCACCAATGGCGAACCTTATTTTACTAATGTCTGGACTGAATTTACAGGTAATAATCCGGCAGAAATCATCGCTGGACAAGAATTTCTGTTAGAATTGGCAAATGGGTTAGCACCGGGTCATTCACAGGATTTAACGGATGCGGCGATCAGGCGATTGAGACGATATCATGCGATCGAGCAAACGGATAATGGTTATGTTTTTGAAGTGCCATTATTAGAGCGTTGGGTTCGAGAACGGGCTGTGAAAAATAGCAATTATTAATAAAGATTATGCACAGGTAATCAGATTGTTTAAACAATCGATCGCAATTGTCTAATCATCAAGCAGCTACTAAAAAAACATCTCCCCCAATTCCGTCAATCGATCGCCCTGCTGTTCCGTCATGCGTACCCGACAAAATTCTCTACTCGTTCCTGCTTGACTCGATTCAAACTCGCAATTGGCATCTCGAAAAGGAATCCACGCTCTATGTACTAATCTGAGTTTATCCTGATACTTAGGCTCAATTTTTCCCATCAGTTGTTGGTAAATTTGATTCAACTTGCGATCGGGAATTTCCAAATTAGGACTAATCGGTACTGGAATTTGGTTCTGAGTGTAACCTGTGAGTTCCGAGGCACGCAGTTTTGTCAACTGCGCGAGACATCCGTAGTAAATTATCGGATCGGCCGTTCCTCCAGCAACTCGGCTTCTGCGAAAATCGCAGTGAGCATCCCGAAATGCAATCCATAATTTTTGGGATTCAATTAATTGCTGTTTCCGATTGTTTGGTAGCTGTTGTTGAAGTTGGTTGTAAACTCGATTCAGCTTACTATTTTCTCGATCGTAATGTAATTGCGAACATATCCTCAGTTCCCTGTCAGTTATCGGCTTGCTACAATTCGGTTGTTGTGCTGTCAAAAAACCGGAGAAAGTGTTATAATTAATGGCGATCGCAATCTCGCTAAAACTGACAACTGTCGCCGCACTGCATCCAACGCTAAATAAGACTTTCCGCAACTGCATATAATTCATTCTGATAATTGAGCAACTCATAACATTACACACAGTCGCAATCTCACACAAGATCGTTCCCGGATGCACAGATGGTGAAAAACCTGTTTCTGGATTAATATTTTCCGTTTATAGCGACGATTTTTGCTAGAAACCGGGTTGTTTTGCCTCTCTGACTAAAGATAATTTTCGCAAAGTTTTCCTCAACATCGGGCGATGTTTCGTACAATGGCAATACACTTGTAGCATCTAAGCAAAAAGAGCGATCGCACTATGGGAATGACCATCACCGAAAAAATCTTGGCCAAAGCATCGGGCCGCACTAAAGTTGAGCCCGGAGATAACATCTGGGTGGAAACAGATGTGTTGATGACGCACGATGTCTGCGGGCCGGGCACCATTGGCGTATTCAAAAAGGAATTCGGCGATAATGCTAAAGTCTGGAATCCCGACAAAATCGTCTTAATTCCGGATCACTACATTTTCACTAACGACGAACGCGCTAACCGCAACGTCGATATTCTCCGCGATTTTGCCAAGGAACAAGGCATTAAATACTTTTACGACATCACGGATCGATCGAACTTCAAAGCAAATCCCGACTACAAAGGAGTTTGCCACATCGCCCTCGCCCAAGAAGGCCACACGCGCCCGGGCGAAGTGCTTTTCGGCACGGATTCCCACACCTGCAATGCCGGCGCTTTCGGACAATTTGCGACCGGTATCGGCAATACCGACGCGGCTTTTATCATGGGAACCGGCAAATTGCTGATTAAAGTGCCGGCAACGATGCGCTTTGTGCTCAACGGCGAACTGCCAGATTATTTGTTAGCAAAAGATTTGATTTTACAAATTATAGGCGATATCAGCGTTGCCGGTGCTAACTATCGATCGATGGAATTTGCCGGCGAGACAGTGGAACGTTTGACAATGGAAGAACGGATGACGCTGTGCAATATGGTGATTGAAGCTGGCGGCAAAAACGGCACCGTTGCGCCGGACAAAACTACGTTTGATTACGTTACTTCTCGGACTAACGTGCCGTTTGAGGCATTTTACACCGATGGTGATGCTACATTTTATAGCGATCGCACCTACGATGTCAGCAAACTAGAACCAGTCGTCGCCAAACCCCATTCCCCCGACAACCGCGACTTGGCCCGCAATTGCAGCGATGTTAAGATCGATCGAGTTTACATCGGTTCCTGCACCGGCGGCAAAACCTCGGACTTTTTGAGTGCCGCCCGAATTCTCAAAGGAAATCAAGTCAAAGTTCCGACGTATTTAGTACCGGCAACTCAGAAAGTTTACGAAGATTTGTTTGTTACTAAATACGACGGTCAAACCCTTTCAGAAATCTTCTTAGCCTCCGGCTGCATCGAACCCGCAGCGCCTTCTTGCGCCGCTTGTTTGGGCGGGCCGAAAGACACTTTCGGGCGGATGAACGAACCCGAGATTTGCGTGTCTACAACTAACCGCAACTTCCCCGGGCGGATGGGGAACAAAGAAGCACAAGTTTATCTAGCTTCGCCTTATACGGCGGCAGCTTCTGCGCTGACTGGACACGTAACGGATCCGCGCGAATTCCTGCGTTAGAAAGTAGTTGGTTTATGGTGTGCCACAACCGCAGAAGGTGCTTGTGGCATACCCTACGGGATGAATTTAAGTCGCGATGATTGTTATGGTGATGGGAGTCTCCGGTTCGGGCAAAACTACTGTTGGCAAGTTGCTAGCGGAATCTCTCAATTGGGATTTTAGCGATGCCGACGATTTTCACCCGCCAGGAAACATAGAGAAAATGAGTCGGGGCATTCCTTTAGAAGATGGCGATCGCCTGCCTTGGTTGTTGCATTTGCAAGGTACAATAGACAGGTGGCTGTTAGAAAATAAAAATGTCGTGTTAGCTTGTTCTGCCCTAAAAACATCTTACCGCGAAATGCTCTTTCGAGACAAGCAGCGAATGAAAATAGTTTATCTCAAAGGTGATTTTGAGCTATTCGCACCCAGGCTAAAAACTCGCGAAAATCACTACATGAAAGTAGACTTGTTGTCAAGTCAATTCGCTACTCTCGAAGAACCTGAAAATGCAATTATTATAGATGCTTCGCAGCAGCTAGAGCTAATGCTACGCCAAATTAAAAACCATCTGATTTGCGCTTAATTGCCCACAATACAACAGGTTTGTAGTGAGGACTTTAGTCCTATCTTGTTTCAGGTTTGTAGTGAGGACTTTAGTCCTATCTTGTTTCAAGAGGACTAAAGTCCTCACTACGAACCTAAATCAAACAGGTTTGTAGTGAGGACTTTAGTCCTATCTTATTTGAAGAGGACTAAAGTCCTCACTACGAACCTAAATAAAACAGGTTTGTAGTGATGACTTTAGTCCTATCTTATTTGAAGAGGACTAAAGTCCTCACTACGAACCTATAGAGGTTTAGTTAGCTAATTTTTGTTGTACAAATACAAGAAAGCTTCTACTTCAGCCGCAGTTGGTTGTGCTGCAATTGCCCCAGGCTTCATTGTTGTCATCGCACCCATGGCGCTGGCATAGATTACAATGTTTTGGGCAATTTTTGGATCTGCTAAATTCTTAATTCCATACTTGCACAACTGCCGCACAAAACCAGCAACAAACCCATCGCCGGCACCTGTTGTATCCTCAACGTCTACTGCAAAGGCGGGGATTTTTCCTTCATTTTCCGATATACAATAGGAGCAACCTTTATCGCCCGCCGTCACCAAAACGCCTTCTACAGAATCGAGACGGTAGGTAATAGCTCCAGCGTCGCTAGTTCCAAACAACCAATCGGCTTCTTCGTGAGATAACTTGAGAAAATCTACTTTTTTTAATAGTTGTAAGATGGGCGCTTTTGCTTCGTCGGGATTTGGCCAAAATACCGGACGCCAATTGATGTCAACTATAATTTTAACGTCGTAACGTTCTGCTAGTTCGATCGCTCTTGCGATCGCCTCTCGACTTTCAGGATAAGCTAATTCTAAAGTGCCGAGCACTAAAAACTCCGCATTTTCAAACAGCGCTTCGGGTATTTGGGCAGCCTGGAAGCGGGTGTCGGCAAAATCCGCAGTATCCATCTTACCAAAACCGGCAAAAGATCGATCGCCCGCTTCATTTCGCAAGACATAAACTTGTCGCGTCGGCGCACTCGGATGGCGTTGCACTCCAGCGATATCAACCCCTGATTCTTGCAATACCTGTACCAGAGAATCCCCCAATTCATCCCCACCTACAGCACCGATAAATCCCACCGCCGTCCCCAATTTAGCTAGAGCACAGGCAACATTAGCAGGAGCACCACCAGCATATGCCGTCCAAGATTCTACCTCTTCTAGAGATACTCCTGGTTTGTCTGCTAAACAATCAAATAAAATTTCACCCAGACACAGAACGCGAGGATAAGTCATATTGATTTTAGATTTTAGATTTTAGATTTTAGATCTAAGAGCAGCAGTAAATAAGGCAATAATTATTTTTAACTCGTCCCAGAAAAATTGCCATCTATTTTTTAAGGGTTCCTCCCATAATATCAGACTTACTGATACCGACACTTACACCATCAACGTACAAGTCGCAGTGCAGGCTTATCAGCAGTAGTTTTACGTGCCAACTTCTGCGGGTTTTTGGGCCAGATGTTCGGATGCACCCAGGTAAAGCCAGCATCCGCCACCCCACGCGCCAGCGGTGTTGGTGCTGAGTTTGCAAGCAGCGATTCTGCAAGGGAGTTGGGGCTCCCCAAGGAGTGTCAACTTAAGTTCAAACCCATCCACAGACTGCTGCTTAACTATTAAATTTAGATCCGAACGAGCCAAGAGGGCGGGCACGCACCATCCACCGCCCCTACAAGGGGGGAACCGGAATCTTCTCAAAGTCCCCCTTCTTAAGGGGGATTTAGGGGGATCTAGGCTCGGCATATAAACGAGATTTATCAAGGGTTTTAGTCTTAAGTTGTCACTCCTTGGGCGCTCCCGTGCCCCAGCCAATTTAATTTTCTCTTCATATCTAGATCCCTCATCCTCTAGAATTGTATATAGGTAAATATGCACACATAGGAAAAATTTATGAACGGGAGCGTCTCTGGCACCCCTGTCACCCTGTCGGACAGAGAATTGCAAGTGGTAGAGTTAGTAGCGGCGGGATTGACCAATGAGAAAATTGCTGAGAAGTTAGAGATTAGCAAGCGTACTGTTGACAACCACATTAGCAATATCTTGAACAAGACGCCCGCTGACAATCGAGTTTCGCTGGTGCGCTGGGCTTTGCAGTGGGGGAAGGTATGTATGGAGAATATTAACTGCTGCCCTCTACCGGGGCCGATCGATAAAGAAGTATCTTAAATAGGGGTTATGGTTGGGGACAGGCAAAGAAATGATGCAAACGGCACAAGAAAAACAACTCCGCTATCAAATTCAATGCCCGGGATTGCCGCTGGCGGTGTATCGCGAAGTGGCAGCCCATTTGCGTCAAGTTGAAGGGGTGGAAACCGGTTTGATTCCGCAGCAGTCGCAGCGCTTTGATTACAGCGACAGCCAAGTTGGGGGTTTGTGGATAAAGTATCCTGATGGGTTCGATTTGGCCTGCCGCGAGCGGGTAGATCGCATTTTGGCTTATTATGGCGATCGCTACGGAGCTTGGGAATCATTAGTTATTAGTTAACCCTTCGATGATTCGGCGATTGAAATCGCTACTACACAAACGAAGTCCGCCTACGCGGACTAAGAAATAAAGACTGACTAAAAAAATGAGTGCAATTAAAACTTTACCGGGAACGCGGGATATTTTGCCCGCTGAGATTCAATATTGGCAAAATATAGAGGAAGTCGCTAGAACAATTTTGAGAAAAGCGGCTTATCGAGAAATTCGGACGCCAATTTTTGAACAAACATCTTTATTTGAACGCGGCATCGGGGAAGCTACCGATGTTGTGGGCAAAGAAATGTATACTTTTAAAGATAAGGGCGATCGATCGACTACTTTGCGCCCGGAAGGCACCGCGGGAGTTGTGCGAGCTTTTATTGAAAACAGTTTGTACGCCGCTGGTGACGTGCAGCGTCTGTGGTATACTGGGCCGATGTTTCGCTACGAACGCACCCAAGCAGGCAGACAGCGACAGTTCACTCAAATTGGGGTGGAAGTGTTGGGAAGTGCAGATCCCCGGGCAGATGTGGAGGTAATTGCGATCGCCTGTGATATCCTGCAAGCGATCGGCTTAAAAAATTTGCGCCTCGATATCAATTCTGTCGGAAACAAGCAAGACAGACAAAATTACCGACAAGCGTTGATTGATTATTTTACACCGTACAAAGATGAATTAGATGCGGATTCCCAAGACCGATTGACTCGCAATCCGCTGCGGATTTTGGACAGCAAAAATCAGCGCACTCAAGAAATTGTCAAAGGTGCGCCGAGTATTTTGGAATATTTGGGCGATGAATCGCGATCGCACTTCGAGCAAGTTCAACAAATGCTCACAAGTTTAGGAATTAGCTATCAGTTAAATCCAAGATTAGTGCGCGGTTTAGATTACTATACTTACACCGCTTTTGAAATTATCTCCGACGATTTGGGCGCGCAAGCCACAGTCTGCGGCGGGGGAAGATACGACGGTTTAGTCAAGGAATTGGGCGGCCCGGATACGGCGGCAGTCGGTTGGGCTATGGGCATGGAAAGGTTGATTATCCTGCTGCAAAAATTGCAACCTTTGCCCGTTCCCCAGTTGGATTTCTATTTGGTATCTAGGGGCGATAAAGCCGAACAACAATCAATATTGTTGGCTCAAAAATTGCGGAGTGCGGGCTTTAGTGTAGAGATAGATTTGAGCGGCAGTGCTTTTGGGAAACAGTTTAAAAGAGCTGACAGAAGTGGTGCAGTTGCGTGTTTGGTTTTGGGGGATGCGGAAGCTGAAAGCGAGACGGTACAATTGAAGTGGTTGGCGAGTGGCGAACAAAGTGCGATCGGCCAATCTGAACTGCTAGCGATGACAGATGAGCTAAAACAGAAGATAAAAGCTGCGTAGGGCGATCGAATCGAAAAGTAAACTCAATCAGGTTCGTAGTAAGGACTTTAGTCCTTTAATCAGGTTCGTAGTAAGGACTTTAGTCCTTCAATCTCTGAAGATAAGGACTAAAGTCCTTACTACGAACAATATTAACATTAATCCCAAAATCAAGAGATATAATTTAAGCATTAAAACATTTAACATCTGATAAACTATGACTGTAGCAACTAAAAACCCAAAAACCCAACTCACAATCACCTGGCCGCTACTACCAGAAGATTTCCAACTACCAGACGACCCCGTGGAAGACGAAAGCCAACCATTGTTAGCCGCAGCTTTACGCCAGCCCCTAACAGAATTTCCCGAATTAATCCAGGATGCTTTAATTGTTTCCAACTTTGCCCTTTGTGCCGGGATAAGTTTGCCGGAAGCAGCCACCGACGAACAGCGAACTATTTGCAAAGCGCCAGACTGGATGTACGTGAAACCCGTCAATCCCCAAAATGTCTCGCAAATCCGCCGCAGTTACACGCCACACACAGAAGGGACAATTCCCCAAATTGTGATGGAATTTCTCTCGGAAACCTACGGAGAAGAATACTCTGTTGAGTTTACATCGCGGGTAGGCAAGTGGTTTTTTTACGAACACGTAATCAAAGTTCCCACCTACGTTATATTTCGAGCAAAAACAGCTCATTTAGAAGTTCACGCCTTAGAATCAGAGCACTATAATCGACAAAAAGCCGATGAAAACGGACGTTATTGGATACCGGGATTAGACTTGTTTTTAGGGATGTGGGAAGGAACCCACGAAGGGAGAACAGGCTGTTGGTTGAGGTGGTGGAATGCAGCAGGCGAGTTATTGTTGTGGTCGGAGGAAAGACTAGAACAAGAACGTCAGCGGGCCGAACAAGAACGTCAGCGGGCCGATCGCGAAAAACTCCGTGCTGAAAGACTAGCAGAAAAATTGCGTCAAGCCGGGCTCGTATTAGATGACGAAGAGTGAAAATTTAAACGCGATCGAGTCTTAGTACCTTTTGCACAGCGCACCTGACGACTATTTGGTATAATCACACTCTGGTGTTGCGGGCATTGAGCCGGCTATTGTCCCACTGCGAACTAATATGTCACTCGAACGTCTCAAAGACATCACCTGGAAAGCAAAACCGCAACTGATATCATTGTTTTCCGGTTGCGGCGGTATGGATTTGCCATTTCACAAAGCTGGGTTTGATGTAGTTTGGGCGATCGACTCCAATCCATACGCCTGCAAAACTTTCAGCAAAAACATTGCCACTGTCATCATCAACGACAGCATAGAAAACATAGACATTGCACAAGTTCCCGAAGCCCAAATATGTATAGGAGGCTTCCCCTGTCAAGATTTCTCCCTCATTTGGAAGCGCCCCGGACTTGAAGGAACCAGAGGCAATTTATATACATACTTCCTCGATTTTGTCAACAAAAAAAAGCCCAAAGCTTTTGTCGCAGAAAATGTCAAAGGTTTATTAAGCGCCAATAATTATCAAGCAATCAAACAAATAATTTCCGACTTTGAAACTATCGCACCGGGTTATTTAGTCAAGCCCAAACTTTACAACTTTGCCGATTACGGAGTTCCGCAATTTCGACAAAGAGTATTATTAGTCGGCATTCGGATGGATACAGGATTTGATTTCGTGCATCCTCAAGCAGAATACGGGCCCAATCGCCAACATCCTTATCGCACAGCGGGCGAAGCACTCCAAGATGTCGAGCAAGTTGTGGAAAATAATGAAAAGCATCAAATTCGCGATCGCACCGTTGAAATTTTGAATCGAATCAAAGCCGGAGGAAATTTTTCAGATATTCCCAAAGACAGTCCCTACTATGTAAAAGGCATGATCAGCCACGTTTATCGGCGAATTCATCCTGACAAACCATCATCTACAATCATTGCGGGCGGAGGTGGCGGAACCTGGGGTTATCATTATCCAGAACCCCGTGCACTGACAAATCGGGAAAGGGCGAGACTGCAAACTTTTCCCGATGATTTTGTATTTGAAGGTTCAGTCACCGAAGTGCGGAGACAAATTGGGAATGCTGTACCGCCAGAGGGAATCGCTGCGGTTGTTCAGTCTCTAATTCCGCTATTTCAGGGCGATTATCCGAAAGTCGATTTATATAAAATGAGTGAAAAATTGCAGGCTATGTCAATTCAGGAGCGATTAAAACACGCAGAATTAGAGATATAGCGGTTCTCAAAAACGAGGTACGTTGTTGGGCTTTAGCCCTCTTATACTGATTATATATTAAGCAACATCCCATCAAAAACTCCATTTGAAACAATCTTAAATCCAAGCGATCGCTAATATCACGTCTGCTCTTCATCGGAATTATTCATTTCTCTCTCTTCTCTTCCTCTGCGTCCTCTGCGCCCTCTGTGGTTAAAACATTCCGATCCAACTAGAAACAACATAACTCAATGAGTAGAGCGTAAATGCAAAAAAACCATAGTACCTTGTAGATACTACGGTTTTTGATGACCTACCGATCGATCTTTCTATGCCAAAACTGGCACTGGTTGCGGCCAACGTTTCATGACTTTACCAATTACAGCCAATTCTTCCATCAACTTGTCGAACTGATCCGGTGTTAAAGATTGCGGCCCGTCAGACAAAGCTTTTTTGGGATTCGGGTGCACTTCTATCATCAGCGAATCTGTACCAGAGGCGATCGACGCAAACGCCATCGAAGGTACAAACTGCGCCCAACCAGTCCCGTGACTGGGGTCAACCATAACTGGTAAGTGAGTCAGGGTTCGCAGCACTGGAACCGCCGACAAATCCAGCGTATTCCGCGTATACTGCCTGTCATAGCCCCGAATTCCGCGCTCGCATAAAATCACGTTCGGATTGCCCGCAGCCATGATATACTCGGCTGCCATCAACCATTCTTCAATGGTGGCGGAAATGCCGCGCTTCAGCAAAATCGGTTTGTCTTGAGCTCCGACTTTCTTCAACAGCGAGAAATTCTGCATATTTCGGGCTCCGACTTGGATTACGTCGGCTACTTCTACGATCGCACTTAAGTCCGCCGCATCCATAACTTCCGTGATAATTCCCAAGCCGCTAGCTTCCCGCGCCGCCGCCAGCAGTCCCAAAGCACTCTCGCCGTGGCCTTGGAAAGCGTAGGGAGAAGTTCTCGGTTTGTAGGCTCCACCGCGCAAAAATTGAGCGCCAGCAGCTTTGACGCGCATTGCGGTCTCAATTATCATTTCTTCGTTTTCGACCGAGCAAGGGCCTGCTACAACTGCGATCGGGTGATTTAGACCGATCGTCACAGTTCCCAACGGAGTAGCCACTGGTACGGCGCTGGGTTCTCCTTGGCGGTATTCGAGAGAAGCGCGTTTGTAGGGTTTTTCCACCCGCAGCACTTCCTCAATCCAAGTGCTCATTTCGCGCAGTTGCATCGGTTCGAGCTCAACCGTGTCGCCCACCAAACCCATGACGGTTTTGTAACGTCCAACAATTTTTTCTGGTGTCAAACCCCAGCTAGTGCGGAGTTCTTCGTCTAGGCGATCGATCTCGGCTTCTGGAGTGCCGGCTTTCATTACAATAATCATATTTTTCTGTTGTGTTGCGCTAAGACACGCATTATGACACGGATGGAATCCGAAAATATAGATATAAGGGCGATCGGCTGGTTTGTCGTAAGGACTTTTTTTTACTAAGGGCGAGAGACTCAGAAACCGGGTTTCTGCGTAAAATCTCATGAAAATACGTCAATTCCCATAGAAACCCGGTTTCTCGGACTCAGCGCGAGAGACTCAGAAACCGGGTTTCTGCGTAAAATCTCGTGAAAATACGTCAATTCCCATAGAAACCCGGTTTCTTGGACTCAGCGCAGGGACTCAGAAACCGGGTTTCTGCGTAAAATCTCGTGAAGATGCGTCAATTCCCATAGAAACCCGGTTTCTCGGACTCAGCGCAGGGACTCAGAAACCGGGTTTCTGCGTAAAATCTCGTGAAGATGCGTCAATTCCCATAGAAACCCGGTTTCTCGGACTCAGCGCAGGGACTCAGAAACCGGGTTTCTGCGTAAAATCTCGTGAAGATGCGTCAATTCCCATAGAAACCCGGTTTCTTGGACTAAAATTTCTTGGACTAAGGTTTCAATCCCCTTGCGGGGAAAAGTGAATTGCGACTCCGACATCCACAAACAGCCAGTGCACAAAGTGGAGAGTTTCAATCCCCTTGCCGGGAAAAGTGAATTGCGACCACTGATAAAGCGCGAATTAGATATGTTCGCCCTGCAAGTTTTAATCCCCTTGCGGGGAAAAGTGAATTGCGACTCCATACATCAAAGCCTGCGCCCAAGCACGTCGGCAAATGTTTCAATCCCCTTGCGGGGAAAAGTGAATTGCGACTCATAGTACTTATATCAAAATAGGAGCTTGGCAAGATAATATAAGTTTCAATCCCCTTGCGGGGAAAAGTGAATTGCGACGGTGTAGATGCTTCTTCTGGAATTAACCCAACAACAGAGTTTTAATCCCCTTGCGGGGAAAAGTGAATTGCGACCAGCTATTAAAGCTCAAGGTTATGATATATCTAAGAGTTTCAATCCCCTTGCGGGGAAAAGTGAATTGCGACTGAAGATAACCCATACAACAGCAATGAATATGGTTTCAATCCCCTTGCGGGGAAAAGTGAATTGCGACTTAACCAAAATGGCAAACTTGTAATCGGATTATACCGAGTTTCAATCCCCTTGCGGGGAAAAGTGAATTGCGACATAAATAAGATAAGTATTATTCTTCAACTGGCTCATGTTTCAATCCCCTTGCGGGGAAAAGTGAATTGCGACAATCAGTATGTGTACCAGAATTATTCTGGACAAATCTTTGTTTCAATCCCCTTGCGGGGAAAAGTGAATTGCGACTTGAAAAATTGTGATGTCCCAAAGAGCCACTTTTTGGGTTTCAATCCCCTTGCGGGGAAAAGTGAATTGCGACTTGCGATATCGATCGGAGAAGGACCCGGCACGCGGGATGTTGTTTCAATCCCCTTGCGGGGAAAAGTGAATTGCGACAATACTTCAACGGAAGAGTTAAATCAAAGATTAACGGTTTCAATCCCCTTGCGGGGAAAAGTGAATTGCGACTGTGGTAGATCACTTATAACTAATATGGGTACCTTCCTCTTGTTTCAATCCCCTTGCGGGGAAAAGTGAATTGCGACTTAACATCTACTAACTTAGTTACATCTATAGGTTTGTCCTTGTTTCAATCCCCTTGCGGGGAAAAGTGAATTGCGACTGACCACAACAATCGCCAACTGCCTGCAAGATCTCAAGTTTCAATCCCCTTGCGGGGAAAAGTGAATTGCGACGCTCTTTATATCTGCAGATGTCAACCAAAAAAATAGTTTCAATCCCCTTGCGGGGAAAAGTGAATTGCGACTCACCCTAGTCTCCCTTTAGTTACATTTATTCTTCCTCAAGTTTCAATCCCCTTGCGGGGAAAAGTGAATTGCGACCCCTAGCTGTGAAAGCCTTACCCAGTAAAGGCTCCAGAACCCGTTTCCGACCGATACGATTTTTTGATTTATCTACGCCTAAAACTAAGTCTCAAACATAGCTGAAATCCTTACTGGATAAGGGAACGACCGATCCAACGAGATAATCAATGTTTTAGCCATTTGGCGTATCGGTCGGATCGCTCAATGATCGAACTGCTAAAACACTACTTTAATCTATTCAATTGTCTAGGTACTGATGCCTTTGATTTGCGTAGTAACTAACACAGCAATTTTGTATTTGCTTGTGTAGATTTACAACTGTAATCTAGCAATGAAGGCATATTAAGGTAAATTTCTCTGGTTGTCAAGTGTTAAAAAAAATACTTTCAGACAACGACCGAACTCGATGGCTGAGTCACCGGCGGGCCAGATCCCCAAGTTTCTACCTGCGCCACAGCCCGCGCCGACAAAGCATAAAAACGGATATTATCTTCGTCGGAAGAAAGCTATTAGATATTTCCTAAAAAGGCTTTCAAGAACAGGCAAGATGCCTGTTCCACAAGAATTATGCCAGATGCCTAATAACTACTGACTAACTTTTAGATTTCGCATCGCGCCATGCTTGTCGCATCCGTCCAAAATTAGTATTAAATTCTTCCCACCCCAGAGTGCTTCCTGAAGCTTCTTCATCCCAGGAAGCCGAGAGGACTCCGTAGCTTAATCCCAGTACGCCTAGACCAAAACAGCCCATGCTTACCAACAATACTGCTGTGTTGGGCAAGTCAAACCAGCCTTTGCTGACTATCAAATAACTGACAAAAAATGTAGAAATTCCCAGGAGTGTCGGGGCGCCGCAGAATACCGCGATGCGGGAGATCATGCGTTTGCTGACTGCTTCTGGGATGGATTGCGCCTGGGGGCCAGTTTTTTTGGTGGCTTTGGGCTGTTTGTCTGGTTTTGGTTCTTCTGTGACTGGGTTTGCTTCGGCTTCTGGGGGCTTTTTAGCGGTTTTTTTCCGATTTGAGGCGGGTTCAAAGGGTAAGCGCTGGCTGGGTGGTTCGGAGGACATATTTTTTGTTTAACCTGAAATCTCGAACAATAATTCAATAAATCTTGGCGAGGGTTTACGCAACTCTGATGGTTAATCAACGGTTTGAAACGGATTTGTTATCAGTGCGTAAATCCTGCTGGCGTTTGTCCAAGATTCTTGAATATTGTCGCAAATTTTCGCTTTGCTGTTTAGCCGCGAATGCCGAGACGGGCAATTAATGCTTTGTAACGATCGACATTTTCCTTTTGCAGGTATGCCAGCAGGCGCTTGCGGCGGCTGATCATCATCATCAAACCGCGCCGGGAGGCGAAGTCTTTTTGGTTGATTTTCAGGTGGGCGCTGAGTTTGCTGATGCGATCGCTCAACATGGCGATTTGGACATCTGCTGAGCCTGTATCGGTTTCATGGGTTTGAAAGTCGCCCATGATTTCTTGTTTGCGCTGTTGTGTAAGAGCCATGAATTGAGTTTAGTTTTTTTTGTACGATTGTCACAATCCCATATAGTATCACAGCGGAACGGTGAAGGAGCAAATTTTCGCCACGCATGGGTTTGTTTTTTGAGCTGAATAGACTTGAATTGCAAGCCCTACTTAGGACGGGCGGGACGCCCATCCCACAATTTTTTTCCTGTGGGCGCAAACATACTTAGGACGGGCGGGACGCCCATCCCACAATTTTTTTCCTGTGGGATGGGCGTCCCGCCCGTCCTGGGTGTTTATTCCCGGTTGCTGGATTTGGTAAAGATTATCGGCTTAAATAGGCGATCGCCTCACGAATCCAATCATCCGCATTAGCTTTGTTTGACAAGTTGCTGTCTTGACTGAGGGTTTGCAGCGCTTGCAAGACTTCCGCCGCAGTGTACCCCATCGCCAGCAAAATCATCTCGACTTCTTCTTGAATAGCTGCGGGGACTCCAGCGGCGACGGAAGTTGTCAAACCTGCTTCCTGTCTCCATTCCGAGAGTTTGCTTTTGAGTTCCAGGGCGAGGCGTTCGGCGGTTTTTGTGCCCACGCCGGGGGTTTTGGCGAGAATGCGGGTGTTACCGCCGACGATCGCCTGAACTAAATCTTGCATTCCTAAAGTGTCGAGAAGTGCGATCGCCAGTTGTGCACCCACACCGCTAACACTCGTCAACTGCCGAAACAAATCGCGTTCGGCCGTGCTGCCAAAACCGTACAATACGATTTGGTCTTCCTTAACTTGCTGGTGGGTAAAGATTTGGGCGACTTCGCCGGATGCTGGTAATTGGCCAGTCACGCGCGGCAAAATTTGGATGTCATAGCCAATTCCACTAACTTCGAGAGTCAGGATAACGCGGTTGCTGCCTTTGGCGATATTGGCGACTGTGCCTTTGAGATAGCTAATCATAAAATTAATAATAATACACCGCTACTGGCTTTCATCAAAATCAGCAATGATGCTAACAAGCTCCGATTCATTCGACATCGATGCCCTCCCACAGTTCAGAGATTGGTCGAGTTTGTCCAGTTTTAGCTTCTTGCAACGCTCTTTTGAGACTGGCTTTTACTTCTTCCACTGGAGTATCGTCGGCGTCTTCTTCAGTTTCATCTGTAGGTTCCGAAAGAAGGACGATGACTCGCACCGGGCCCGGAGTATCTAGCGTTAAAGGTCGATCGAGCAATAATTGACCTTTTTCGTCGATCGTTCCTGTGACTTCAAAGGCTTTCATTTATTTTCCTTGATTTTTTTGACTTATACCGATTTTTTATGAGGCCCCGTAGAATTCCGATCCCCCCTAGCCCCCCTTGACAAGGGGGGAACAAGATTCTTCTCAAAGTCCCCCTTCTTAAGGGGGATTTAGGGGGATCGAGATCTGTGCAACTTCACATTAAATTGGTATTAATACAATTATATAACGCTTCCAGAGCAATTTTGTTATTTTTCAATTCAAAATCAGATGCTGTTTAACCAAAGACAAATCCGTCTTCCCAAAATTCACAACCAAAGCCACATTTAAATTTTCCAATGATTTTATAAACCACATAATTTCATCAGAAGCTTTACCTTCATAGTGATTGAACAAAATAGAAAATCGCTTTTCCAACTCAGGTTTAACTTTGCCAGAAAGCAGTAATATTTTCAGCAGCAAACCCATTGTCCGGCTGGGGCCGAGGTTGTATACTAAGTCGTAAAAAATGTAGTGGTTGGGATGTTGGGAATTTTCCACTACTAAAAAGTTGAATAACTGGTTGCAAGTCCGAGCTAACAATATATTATTTAATTTCCCCGAGTCGTTTTCTGGAAATGTATTTTTGATGTACTTGTACAACTTGTCATTAAATTGACGACCACCATATTCTGGCTCTACAGATGATATAAGATATTCATATAAATCCACTTTAAATGAGCTGTAGGATGGAGTTTTCCTGGCATCTCTCAAAAAAAATTGAGCCGATTCTTTGTAACTGCGATCGTCTGTTATTTTTCCAGCAAATTCCCTAACAGCCAAGTGCAATTCCGCATCGTTCAAAAGTGTGGGATTTGGCGTCGGCTGTACAATTCCTATTTCTGTATTTCTCGGCTCAACCAAATAATTTAAATATTGAGACAAGTTTTTTTCAAATTGTCGCTGTCTTTGAATTTCTAGCTTTTTGATGGTTTGCTGGTCTTCTTCAACGCTGTCCTTGCTCAGCAAAGAATGCCCGTACAAATAAGGATAGCGACAAATCAATTCGCCCAAAGGAGCATGACTATCTTGTTTCTGCGGTTGTGGCTCTTGTTCTACTGCTTTTACTAAGCGCTCTAGGGTCTGAAATTCTGCACTTTTAGTAAAGAATTCTATTTGTTCTTGCAAGCGCTTGACTATGTAAAATTCCATCCCGAATCGGGGAGAAGTCTGTTTAAATAAAGCTACTAAATTTGCAATACTCAATTTGTGCTGTGAGTGCAATTGCCAGCGGTTGATCGGGATGTAACAGCAGCGGTGGATGATATATTTAAACTCCCGCTCCGATCGCTTGACGGAGATGATATTGTACAAAGTTGCTTCTATTTCGCGATCGGGGTAGCCCATACCGTCGATAAATAGTTTGCGGAACCGCTCGATTATCTGTGCGGGGGATTCTCGTTCCACGCAGGAGACGATGTGATCGTACAATATCTGTTCGTTGCTGCCCGATAGAAAAGTATCTTCCGGCGGGGTGAGAATTTTCTCTGCACCGATATCTGGGCTGCTTTGTACGACTTGTGCGACAGCGACTGTCGGTTTTTTCTGAAAAGTTTCGGGATTCAAGAACCAATAGTGTTCTTGGCTTAATTGTTTGTTTGCCGCCCAATCCAAAGCTGACTGTAAAGCTTCTCCCGTCAATAACTGCGAGCTATCTTCGCGATCCGAAGCCAGCCATGCTGCCAATGCCTCGCGGTACGGAGCCAGATTTCCCAGTTCTTTTTCCACCCAGAACTGATTGAAAACAGATTGATAAATTAGGTTAGAAACTATTAATTTGCCATGAGATTTAACCACCAATCCTGACAGTTGCAATTCGATTTGTTCGGGAGAATAATCGACAGCAACTCCTGGCACTTCTTCCGGTTTTTTGGGATCGGGCGGTTGCAAAATTTTCTGGTACAGTGTTAACAGCTTGGTGAGATCGCAGCGGCTGTAGAAAATGCGATCGCGAATTGCTGTCAAATGTGGGGGTTCGTCCCAGTCTTCCCAATTTTTAATAATTCTGTGTTTGAGCAGTTGTTCCACCTGCTCGGCTTCGCAATTTCTGCCAATAAAAGACCCGTATTCAAGCACCAATTGGCACAGTCTTTGAGTCAGAAAAGGTTGACCGTCCGTCCAAGTAAATATTTCTTGGAGCACTTTTTGGGGGCGAAAAGCTTTGAGTGCCAATCCTTTTGCTAGTGGCGCACTTTCGTCCAGTTGCAATCGACTTAAATGAATTGGTCGTCCAATATTAAAAGGGTTGCAGCTTGGATCTCGGATCAATTGTGACGGGGCTGCTACTCCGAAAACCGCAAAATTCAGGCGATCGTACTCTGGTTGCTCTGCCCGCTTGGAATAACAACGTCGAATCAAGGCAAAAAAATCGCTGGTACTGAAATTGAGGATGTTGGTGGTGTCAATGTCATCTATCAAAATGACTAAATTTTGCCGCAGAGACTTGAGCAAAACTTTTTCGATAAATATTTCCAATCGCTGCACGGGGGGTAGCACTTCGCGATCGTTCCACCACTTGAGGGCATCAAACCTATTTGTGAGGCGCAAGCTGCTGGCGATGCGGTGCACGATCGCACCATACCACTTTTCCAGGGAAATTTCTGGGCTGCTAATGCTTCTCAAGTTGACGGCGGCAAAAGCTGTACCTTCTGCTTGCAACCTTTTGGCCGTTTGCACTAGCAGGCTGGACTTTCCCATTTGTGGCGAACTCAGCACGTAGCAGAATTGTCCGGCTTTGAGTCCTTGGTAGAGTTCGCTGTCTGCCGATCGCCTGACATAGGTGGGCGCACCGGCAGGCAAATATCCTCCGACTTGATATTGGTTGGTTGAGTGGACTTCTGCTGTCATCTGCGAATTCATCAAGATGCTGGGCCCCTATGCTGTGCGATCGAAAAGTTACAAATTGCAATTATTGCCAGCTTATACTATTTCAGATTTGAGACTGGCCAATGACTTATTCAATAAGGGTTGGGAGTTTACCTACAGTTGCGTTCTTTTTTTGAACTGGTATTACTGTGGTTGAAAATTTTCTGAACTCTTTCTCTATTGTCTACTAAGGTTTACGAACTCACCCTTATCTTTCTCAATCTTTACCGTATCTTTGCAACCAACCAATCATTTACCCTCAATCATGCCAGAAGGGCGATCGTACCCCGACACTTTTTTGTTTGTACTCGTTGACATCCTCGTCTGAATTTTTACTCAATCGGATTGAAAACGGCTAAACGCCATTGGGTTCACATTTTTTTACAATCATACTTTAAAATTCACCGGATGGTATGATGTTATTAGGGAAACTCATAACCGCAGCGCCTTTAAGGTTCTGCCTAAGGTTCTGCCTAAGGTTCTGCCTAAGGTTCTGCCTAAGGTTCTGCCTTCGGGGCTGGCTACCGAATGCCGTCCTGTCAAAGCGCTGGAATGGCTGCTACCAATAAAAAACCCCAGCGTTTGGCTGAGGACTGCTTGAGTGGGAGATATCGTTAATCTGCGTTTTTTTTAGTTGACTTAGATTGCATGGAATTCCATGCCGCTGACACTTCCCCGGCTTTCGCGTGGGGGAATTTTTAAGGACAAACTTTTGGGGATAAATCCACAAAAAGTTTAATTCTTAAAAGCGCTGTCAGTGCGCTGCTAGCCACTGGCTCAACGATTAAAGTTAAGTTTGTGGCTAATTGTAGTAGAAGATGCGCCCTGATGAATTAACTACCCGATAGATGAGCACCCTGATGGCATAACTCCCTGATGGATCGACGCCCTGATGGCCTTAGCCCCACTACCCAAAAAAATCTGGTTGGTGGATGATCGTGGACATAAGTAACACGTCACTTCCGGCGTTTCCGATCGCAAGCGGGTGTGCCTGTCTGTATTGATTATGGCAGGCAGATTTATCAGAAGACAAGTGGGCTATTGCATCAACCCACTTCTGACAGATCGGGTTAGCCAAAGGGTGTCTATCTACGTTAAATCAGGGTCATCGAACATGAAAAACAGCATCTTAGTATTAGCAGTAATTGCCTCCGGTGGCATCAGCTTATTCCATACAAGCAGGGCCAGCGCTTTTGCGATCGTCCCACAATCTTCATCAACCAGCAGTTTGACTGCGGGGGAGAGTCGTCCCGACATTAACTACACTGGAACGAATGAAGATGGAGAGCAAGAAGAGGTAAAGACAGGCAAAGGCCGGAAATAATTAGCCCTCTGGGTGGTTCGCCGGCGCTGCGGTTGTGATTGCGATCGTGTTTGTGGTGTATTTGTTGTCGCCACCACCTTGGCTCAAGGGTGTGAAAACTCTCTCCCAATATCAGTCTACCTAATCCGAGGAGTTGAAGTCTCAACGAAGTGAATGGGAAAATAAACAGGTAAGGCGAGTCTGTCGGTGGAGTTTCCCCGCCTAGGAACTTCCTTACCTTCTGATGTTCGGGATTCGGATCTGGCACAATCGTATTTCATCTCGTAAAAACCCAATGGAAAATACTCTCGAAACTACCCGCAGACAGCGCGTATTGACAAGAACCCAGGAACGGCGTCAGGCAACACCCAAAGAAAAACAGTTAATTCACCTGCTGGCCAATATGGCTTGCAGTTTGATTAACTATGACTACAAACACTCAGCGGGGAAGGAAACCCTCGCGCCTTCGGAACGCAAGCGTTTAGCGGAATGGCACTACCTGCGAGTTCAGCAAATTCGCCGGATCGAACGCTCGTTGGAACCCGTAGCGACGCTCAAGCGCGTCTACTACAAGAGCATTCTCAGTCCGAGGGATCTGAAGTCTTTGAAACTTCTGTGGCTTGAGGATGACAAAAACCGCGTCAAACGGGTCGATCCTGACTTGGATGACATCCTGAGCGAAGCTTTGGATCGGGGAGATACTTTGAAACAGCTATTTCACTCGATCGAGTCCAAGGAACGGATCTTTGCGGAAACTCCTCGCCCAGGCGTTGTACCGCTGTGGGTGAAAGAGTGGGAAGACTCGGAATATGACATCAACTTTTTTCCGCCTTCGTTCTCTGCATGGGTTTCCATCGTGGACGACTAGGTTCAAAAATAACTCTTTATACATGGGAGCGATCGCAAAAATCTCAGCGTAAAGCTATTTGCGATCGTTCCCATTGACGGGGAAAGTGCGATCGGCACGGGGTTAGCTCGTCGTGCAGCGCACAACCATTGGAGTACAGATAAGTAAATCGGAGTCAGTACCATTGTACAATGGGGGGGAAAAACCAGGGCTTCAGCTAATTGCTGATAGCTGATAGCTGATAGCTGATAGTTCCCATGACTGACTCGATTTCTACTTCTCCCTTAGACTCGGCCGCCGATACAGCCGAACTCCGCTCACAGTTGAGGTCGGGTTCAGAGAAAACTCAACTGCAACTGCTGCAACAACACATAGCAGATGCGGGCTGGGACGTATTGATGGAATTTTTATTAGAGCGCAAGTCGGAGGAACCGACAGCGGTAATGGGTAAGGCTTACCAAATTCTTTATAGTGCGGATTCTGCCAGAGCGAGGGAGTTTTTGCAGGCGAATTTTCCGACTGGAGTTGTGCCGCTGCGATCGGACTCTAACATTGACTACACTCCGCTGCAACAATTATTGGCATTACAGGAATTTCAAGAAGCCGATCTATTGACTTTAAACAAACTTTGTGGGTTAGCGGGCGAGACAGCTTCGGCAAGAAAGTGGCTGTATTTTACAGAAGTTGAAAGTTTGCCTGTGGCAGATTTACAAACAATTAATACGCTGTGGAAAGTTCATTCCGAAGGCAAATTTGGCTTTTCGGTACAGCGGGAAATTTGGCTGAGTTCGGGCAAGAATTGGGATAAGTTGTGGCCGCTAATTGGCTGGAAGAAGGGGAATAATTGGACGCGGTACCCGCAAGAGTTTATTTGGGATTTGAGCGCGCCGAGGGGTCATTTGCCGCTGTCGAATCAGTTGCGGGGAGTGCAGCCATTTGCGGCTTTAATGGCTCATCCGGCTTGGGTGAAGTGAAGTAAGACGGCGGTTGAAACCGCGTCTACACAAACAAAGATCGGACGGCGGTTGAAACCGCGTCTACACAAACAATGTCCGCCTCCGCGGACTCAAGAGAATAATGTAAACGTAATTTTCACCGCCTATTCTTCAACCCGCGGAGGCGGGTTTTGTTTGTATAGCCGCGGTTTCAACCGCCGGGTCTTTTTTTTAGAAATATTGGGAAATTTTGTATAATTGATATTTGAATTAATGAGCGAGAGGGCTGGGAGTCATGGTAGGAATCGGAACCAAACTGACTTTAGAAGAATTTCTAGCTTTACCAGACGGAGACGTATATTATGAGTTTGTAGATGGTGAAGCAGTTCCTAAAGTGTCTCCAAAATTTTTTCATTCCAGTTTACAGGGAGCTTTATGTCGCCTGATTCGTGTATGGTGTAAAAGTCGCGGGCGAGTTCTTCCAGAATGGGCAATTTTGTTAAAGCGTCATGGTAAAGATTGGGTACCTGTTCCTGATTTAACATACATTTCTTATGAACGTTTACCGAAAAATTGGCGGCGGAATGAAGCTTGTCCTGCAATTCCTGAATTGGTAATTGAGATTATCTCACCGGATCGGACGATGCAGGAATTTGAAGAGAAGGCGAAAGATTATTTGGCGGCGGGTGTGACGCGAGTTTGGGTAGTAGATCCAGAGGCTATTTTAATTAGAAGCTTTTTTTCCGATGGATCGAATCAAATTTATACGGATAATACATTAATTGTAGATGAGTTGCTGCCCGGTTTGGAGTTGACAACTCGACAGATTTTTGAAGAAGCAGAGTTGATTGATTAAGTGCAATGCAAGATATCCGTCGTAGGGTGCGTGACAGCGGGAAAACTTTAACTCGCGGCGGTGGGACTATGGATTGTCACGCACCGCACGCAGCCAAAGCATTCAATAACACTACAGTTACCGGAAACGAGATCGGTTACACTTCGAGGCGGATTTTGACTGTTGTCCCAAAAGCTTTTCTGAAGGCTGATTCAACATCGGGAAGTTTTTGATTTGCCATTAGCAAAAGTGGTGTTGATGAAACTTTAATCCAGGCTTCGCCATCATTGAGAGCAATCAGTTTTCCGTGCTGTAGCATCAGTTCTTTAGTGCTGCGCGGCGATATGTGAAGCAGCACAGTTTTCCATGTCACACCTAGCATACTTTGAATTCCTTCTTCCATTTGTTTGAGGGGGTCGTTTTTTTTAGGTAAAACGCCTGGTAGTTCGAGTTGTGTTGCGTAAGCCTGATTTTTCAAGGTCATAGTTCTTTCACTCATCTAGCGTTGGTGATTAGGTGTGGGACAAGTAAGTTAGTTAATTTTTGGCTGCCCACATCTTCAGAATGCCTGATGCGTCTAGGTTTCACCGCTTGACTTTTGACTGACTTTTGACTCACTTCTGCTACTGCTGCAAAAATCAGTCAAAATTGAAGCTAATAGGAGCTAGTTAGAGGGTAAGCATGGCTAGTATCAGAGCATCGAAAGAAGGACTGGAAAGATTTGAGCAGGCAAGAAACAAGAAGGGCTGGAATCAAAATGCTGATACTTTGCTTACTAACAGTGGTGTTTCACGCTCAACCGTGCAGAGGTTGAAAAGCGGGCAGGCAATTCGGCAAGAAAACTTTGTTGCACTTTTCAAGGCTGTAGGGATTGATGACTGGGAAGCGCAGGTTGACAATAACGTATTGCCACAAACAAAGGCGATTCCCGACTTTTCACAAGATGACTCTTTCTCGTTAGGTGGTGAGGAACCGAAAGTCGCAAACCCAGACATTTGTGTCGATACAGAATGGAAAGTTGGTTCTGCTGGAGATGCTTCAGAGGATAACCCCGATGTCTTGGTGCAAATGGTGCGATCGCATCCCTATCACAAGGCTAAAATTCAAGCTCTGTGCGGACAATTACTCGTTTTAGATGTTGAACACCCAGTTGCAATAGATAATATTTACATTGATATTAACGTTCTAGAAAAGCTTCCCAGCAATAGACATTCAGAGCGTTTAGATTTTAAACATTTCAATAAATTTGATCGTCTTGGCTTAGGTAGAGTAGAACAAGAATTAGTAGCGGGAATAGAAGTTGCAGCAAATAACTTGAAGCTAATGGTGCTGGGAGAACCAGGGTCAGGGAAAACCACGTTTTTGAAGTATTTAGCAATTCAGTGCAACCAAGATAAGTTTGAATCTCAACTTATACCAATTTTCATAGAGTTAAAATATTTTGCTATAACTGCCAGGAGAAATTCGGGCAATTTCAGCCTTTTAAATTACATTGTAGACGATTTCTTGTTGAACTGTAATGTTTGGGAAAAGCAGATTGATACCTTACTTTTGAATGGCAAAGCTTTTATTTTGCTAGATGGCTTAGATGAAGTAGATGCTGAGAATGTTGATGCAGTTTTGGCTGAAACATATTATTTTTTACAGCGATATTTTAGAAATAAGTTTGTTATCAGTTGTAGAATTGAGTCTCAACGTGCCAATCGGCTATTTAGTTTAAATTTTACTTGTGTTAAAGTGGCAGATTTTAGGGGCGAGCAAATAGAAGGATTCGCTAACAAGTGGTTTATAGCAGTTGCCCGAAACTCTAGAGAGCAGGGTTTAAGACAAGCTGCTCAGTTTATTGAGAAATTACATCTTTCAGAAAATCAATCAATTCTAGAACTAGCAGGCACACCTATCTTACTCAATTTAGCCTGCTTAGTTTTCCAAGAGAAAACTAATTTTCCTTCTAGCCGAGCTAAGCTTTATGAAGAAGGATTAGATATTCTACTTTTCCGATGGGATAAAGCCAAGAATATTAAACGGGATGAAGTTTACCGAAAGTTGTCTGTGCGTAACAAAAAACAACTGCTGAGTCAAGTAGCAGCGGTTGCATTTGATCTAGACGATCAAATTAAAGTTTTTGATCGAGATATAATAGAACAAATCATCATCGACTCTATTAGTAAGTTAACTGATAAAAACAACGCTCCGCTGCAAGTGCAGTTAGATAGTGAAGCAGTGCTGAATTCTATTGAAGAAGATGGACTACTGGTGGAACGCGCAAAAAAAATTTACTCTTTTTCTCATCTCACATTTCAGGAGTATTTTACGGCTTGGAGATTTGCTAATAATTTAGAGCCAGAGTTTTTAGAAACATTAGTCATCCATATTAATGAAGAGCGCTGGCGAGAAGTGTTTTTATTGACGGTGGAAATGTTACCATCATCTGACAAATTAATGGGACTAATGAAAGAACAAGTGGATAAACTTATACCGAATGATAAAAAGTTGCATCGTTTTTTTACATGGTTAAAGCAAAAATCTTTGTCAGTTAAAAATCAAGACAAAGTTGCCTTGAAACTAGCTACCATTCGGAGTTTTTATTTTGCTAGTGAATTAGACCGCTTTTCTAATAAAATGCGAGAACTTGAACCCCGTATTTTTGAATGTGCTTATGCTCTGGAGCCAACTGCTTCTTTTAGAAGTAATAATGCTCTTGATATCGATAGCGCAGTTTATTATTTTGTAGTTTATTCAGGTAAACCTCTAATTATCAGTTGTTTAACGCTTTTTGATACATGGTTAAATACTGATTTCAACAATTGGTTATATCGATTAAAAATAGAAACAATTATGTATCGCAACATAGGACATAATTGGGAATTTAGCCAAGAATGTAAAAGTCAATTACGGCAGTATTATGATGCCAATAAGTTATTAGTTGATTGTCTGAATAGTTGTCGTAATATTAGTCCCACAATGAGAGCGCATATCGAAGAGACTTTTTTATTACCCATTGAGCGAGCAAACCCGAAATTTTCCTAAATAAAAATGATAGATATCGCCCTTTCTTAAGGTAAAAGAACGCGACGAATCTTCGTAGTAAACGGTGCAATAACTGCTATTCAAATTATCCACTTATCTGTTTTTTTTAAATGGCTGTTTTAACCTTGTTGTAAAATAGATTTTTACCTGGTATAGATTAACTTGAATTGGCAGCTACCTATATTATAGCCTTCCTCAAAAAGATGAGATATGACTGACAGCTTATATAACCATTTAAACTAAGAGGGCTGAAGCCCAACAACGTACTTCATCTTTCTGAGAACCGCTATATACACCCTACCTGATGTGACACAGTAGCATAAGTCCAAATCAAATCAGCTAAATTTCCCGTGCCATCCATACCAAAAATCCCAAAATTTGATCGACTGGAGGAAGTGGATAATCAATCAAGTCAATTGTCACTGTTTGCTCTTCGAGTTTGAGGAATCGCCACTGAGTGCCATTGCTTACTACACCATAAATTATGGGAATGGGCTTTTTCTTGGCCTCATTAAATTTTTGTGCGGCCACCATTTCAGCAATACATTGCCCGAATCCTGTTCTGATGTCAGATTTCTTTGCTTCCACAATGATAACTGCCGGTGCTTCAATTTCTAAAATTTCTTCGGAACGGCTAAAGAGAAAATCACACACGCCGTTCAATCCTATTGATTCGTCTACTGTGAAGTCTTCTCCTGAAAATAAGCTGACTCGCCGCTGTAAAATTCGTCTCGCTTCTAACAAGACAGGATAAATAATTCCTTCAGAACGAGCTTTTTCGCTTGCAGATGAGGCTAACGGTAGGCTTTCTTCCAAAAAAGCAATCAATGTTTGGGAGGGGGAAATTGGGTCAATGTTAGGCAAAAAACGAACTGATTCTATAGTGGTTAGATTAAATGCTTCTTTGACTTTACCGATCGTGGTGAAAGAACTATAGGGCATAGGGATTAACAGTAGGAATTCAATTGCTAAGTATATTTAAAATGAGATGTTACACCAATATCAATAAGGGGTTTTTGGGTGGGTGGGGCGGGTTTATTTAACCTGTCTGTATTCTTTAAGGCTGTTGGTGAACCCGCCCCTACAGCTACTTGAGAATTGTGCAATATCTGAGTTTAAATTCACAGAGATTCATTCAGTTGTTTCATATCACTTTTCGGCTCCACTTGCTTCTGCAAACTAATTTTGTCGCCTACTTCATACCCGGAATTAAAACCGACTTCGCTGCTGATTTGAGCACCGGCTCGGGTTTTGACTTTAACTCCTTGGCTTTCTAAATAATCTGCGATCGCCTGTTCGTTCTTTTCAAACATCGATCGCACTACAATAGCAGGAGTAGCCGCCGTATCAGCCGATCCCGGAATCCCTGACTCCTCCATCTCGCGCTTTTGCTCCAGCAGCCTTTGCCGCAACCTTGTGGCGCATCCCACCCGAAAAGCGTTCAGATACGCCAGTCCCCGGCCGCTTCCTTTGCGATATTTCGCCCGTTTCTCGATCGCAGAACTCAAATATTCATACAGGTGCTTGCAAACAATCAGATTTGTAGAGCTTCCCACCAAAAACATACTACCACTATAGTTGTTCCGCATACCTGTACAACCGTTAGCTTCGGCAATTCCCGAAAACAGGATCATTTTCCAAGTGACAAATTTGGATGTTGTCTCAACTCCGCTTTGATCTATCTCTTCTTGGTGATTGGGGCCTAAATCGGCGAGGCTGAGGTTGTACTGCGCCAGTAAAACGGAAGCTTTTGCTGCCGCAGCAGTTGATTCGTTTTCGTTGGATGAGGTGGCAAGGGCTAACAGCTTTTTGATTTTTTCGACAATGCTTGTGTCTACCATTTTTTGATGGGTTTTGGGGTGAGAGTACGCGGTGCTAAGGTTTTGGGGATGTTTCTATTTTACTAGAATGTTGGAATGTGCGATCGTATTTTTAGAAATATTTAATTGATATAATAGGTTTTTTTTACCGCAGAGGGCGCAGAGGACACAGAGAGAGAGAAAAGAGTCAAGTTATTTTTATTTTAACTCTTGTGGGGCTTCTAGCCTACCCTAAGAGTTGATTCTCAATGAGTGTTGGAATGTGCGATCGTATTTTTAGAAATATTTAATTGATATAATAGGTTTTTTTTACCGCAGAGGGCACAGAGGACACAGAGAGAGAAAGAAAAGAGTAAAGTTATTTTTATTTTAACTTTTTACTATTCGAGGACTTCTAGGACTGATTTGGGCTGCAATTTATCTTTAAACCACACAATTTTTGCAGGAACTTCTTTGATATTAACCCCAGCTTTTTCCAGATTCAGACGTTCGGAAATGGCTAAAATCAAGTTGTCGCATCCAGATTTCTGTACTTGAGCAAATTTCTTTTGCAAATACTCGGGCCGCCAGTAGCCGACTATTTCTAATATAAATACTCGTCCGTCGGGATGTACTAACCGAAAGTCGGGAATCATCACGCTTCCGGGAATCGGAATTAAGTCTACTTCTCGTTCGAGTTTCCACTCGGTTTTTAATCCATTCCACCGATCGGCAAATGCTGCTTCTAACATACTATCATAGGGTTTTCCTGGGGGATAGTGGCTGACTAAACCGCAGTCGGAATTTAGGGTGAATTTACCTGTTTTTATTACGCCACTAAAAGTATCTTTGGTTTGCAGGGTTGAGTGCATACTCCACTTGGTGACGTGTAGGAGTGCGGGCAGCATTTTGGCGAGGGCTAAGCCGTAGCGGGTGCTGGGTTTGAATAAGCTTGTGGGGCCGTCGATTGTGAGGGTAAATCCGTGGTCTGCATCGCCTTCGATGTAGGTCATTAATTGAAATAATTTTAAATAGCGAAACAGGAGTTTGTATTCTCCTGGATCGTTGCGGTGGGCGGTTAGTTGAACTTGACTTGCTCGGTAAAATATGCCTTGAACTTGGGAAAGATTGTATCTGTGAAGTAAGTTTTCGGGTGTTGGTGCGTCAAATTCGGTGAGGATTTTGTTTTCGTTTAAATCGGCGTATAAACCTGTTTTGATTTCATCGGGCAAAACTTCTCTGTTTAAGTCTTGGCTGAGCTCTGTGGCTACTGTTTCGAGGGTTATTTGGGTGGATTGCGGGCTGGGAGTCGATCGCGCTGACAAGGCAAATACGCGCTGTCTCAACTCCAATGGTTCTAAGGGGCTAACGACTTCCAAGGTGCAGAAACCGCTTTTGAGGAGGTGCGCTAATCCCCGTTTTAGCCGATAGTCGGGGCTGTCGCCTTCTAATTCTAGCAAGCGTCCGTCTAGTTCGCCTTGGGTTTTGCCGATCGACTCCTGGAAGCAGTTGATAGTTTCGGTTGCTGATTCTAAGTTTTTGGCATCTATCTTGAGGCGTAAGGGAATGATTGATTCGCCGTTTTGGCGGTGGCTTAGTAAGTCTGTTGGTAACATTTGACAGTTGACAGTTGACAGTTGACAGTTGACAGTTGATCGAAGGAAGAAGGAAGAAGGAATAATTTAGGTGTACTACCAGGGAATGTCATCATCATCTCCCCATTTTGCGGGTGATTCTGCTGCTTTTTTTGTTGTCTTGGGAATGTCATCATCATCTCCCCATTTTGCTGGTGTTTCTGCTGCTTTTTTGGTTGTCTCTCGGTTGACTCCATAAATCGGTGTTGGTTTGACGGTTTCTAGTTTCGGATATTCTGGCTGTGGTGATTCTATTGGTGGTTTTGGTTCTGGTTTGTGAACTTGCATTCCGCCTCGGCGGCGCTGGGATGTTCTTTCTTCGGTGGTGTCTTCGGTGACGACTTCGTAGAGAATTGCTAACTTGTTTGCATCGCTGCTTTTGCGGAGAACTCTACCCAATCTCTGGATGTATTCGCGTTCGCTTCCGGTACCTGACAGTATAATAGCAATTCTGGCGTCGGGTACGTCCACTCCTTCGTTTAGTACGTGGGAGGCGACGAGGGTTTTGTATTCGCCGCTGCGAAATTTGTCGAGGATTTCGTGTCTTTCTTTGACTGGGGTTTGGTGGGTAATTGTGGGGATGAGAAATTCTTGGGAAATTCGGTAGACTGTGGCGTTGTCTCCGGTGAAGATTAGGGTGCGCTGCGGAGAGTGTTCGGCTAGGATTTGAGCTAAGATTCGCAGTTTTCCTTCGGTACAAAGGGCGATTTCTTTGGCTTGGCGGTGGGCAATCATGGCGCGCCTTCCTAGGGGCGATCGCGCGCTGGCCATGATAAACTGTTTCCATCCTTCAAGGCTGGATATTTTGATGTTGGACTGTTTGAGGAAGTCGTTGCGAATGTTCATGGCTTCGCTGTAGCGATCGGTTTCTTCTTTTGACAGTTTGACCATGATTTGCACTATTTTATGATCGGCTAAGGCGTCGCCTGCTAAATCTTCGGGTTTTTTGCTATATACTGTCGGGCCAATCAGGAAATGTAAGTCGCTGTGGCGTCCGTCGGTGCGATCGGGTGTTGCTGTCAGTCCGAGTCGAAAAGGCGCGATCGCATATTCGGATATTACTCGATAAAAGTCCGTTGGTAAATGGTGGCATTCGTCAAACACCAGCAATCCGTATTTGTTTCCCAAGGTTTCGGCGTGAATGCTGGCGCTGTCGTAGGTTGCTACTAAAATTGGCGTTTTGTCCCGCGAACCTCCGCCCAACAATCCAATTTCGATGTCGGGAAAAGCTGCTTTCAAATTAGCGTACCACTGGTGCATTAAATCGAGAGTTGGTACTACGACTAATGTACTGCGGCCTGTGACTTGCATGGCTAATTGGGCCACATAAGTTTTGCCCGAAGCGGTGGGGAGGACGACTACTCCTTTGCTTCCTGCTTCTTGCCAAGCTGCTAGGGCTTCTTGTTGGTGCGGGTAAGGCTGCATTGCCACGCTGGATACGAGTTCGAGTAGTTCGTATCCGCGGGCGTCGTCGGTGAAGTTAGTGCAGTCGGCCTGAAGCGATTCTACCAGCGGGCGGTAGTGAATTGCTCGAATCCGAAATTTTTCCACGCGATCGTCCCACGTGGCAAAGTCCGCCCAGTCTCGGCCTCTGGGCGGTGGGTGCAGTAGGAGCGTTCCGCGATCGAATGTTAATGTAGGTATGCGTGGCATTTTTTGAGATAAGGGGGGAGTTATGCCTGTTAAATTATAGGCGATCGATAAAATCGATTGACAGCAGACTCTCTATAAGTTATGTTTTTAAGCAAATTTATAAAACCACAATCTACTTTATACCCTTCCAGGCGGTTTGTTGAGATTTTTACGCTTTTGTTTAGCAAATAAGTTTGCCAAAGTGTCAAAAGTTTCTAGCAGGGACTTTAGTCATTGTCGCTGACTGGGAAAGAAACGAGTGCAGTCCTGACTGCAAGCTGCTTGTGAAAGAAAGGAGTGAACTCCAGACTGGAAACCAATACGGTTCACTTAAAAAGCTAGTTGCCCGCGCGCGCATCAGTTAATTGAGAACTGTCACAGTCTTCACTATTGCAACGTGAGTTCGCAATGAGATTAGCCTTGACTGAACGGTATTGGGCTAAAAACGGATTTTTATAGATTTTCGTAATGCTTCGAGTTCACTTACCCTCTGAATCAGATGTTAGACTTTCTCAAATACAAAGAAAATTTCTTAGAATCGACTAAAGACTGGGATAACCAGAAATGGAGTAATTATAGTGACAATCCATTGGTGCTTGTTGCCCCAACGCTTGACAATTGTCATGTCAAAAATTGTCGCGTGCTTAAAAACCGCTTCAGAATGTTGGAATGTTTACCTAAAAATTCTGTGGTTGCTGAGGTTGGAACTCAATACGGTCACTTTGCCGAGGCAATACTCTCTATTACCAAGCCCAAGAAGCTGCATTTGATAGATTATAATTTTGATTTATTCAAAGCAGAACTGAGTAAAAATGAAAAAATACTATTACAACAAGGGATAGAAAACGGATCTGTCGAACTTCACGAAGGCGATTCTTCGACAATTTTAAGCAGCTTTCCTCACGAGTATTTTGACTGGATCTATATCGATGCCGACCACGCCTATGAAGGTGTATGCAAAGATATTCAGCAAGGTTATACTAAAGTGAAGCCCGACGGCATGATTGTTTTTAACGATTATACGAATTGGTCTGTATGCGAGATTATGCCTTACGGTGTGGCGAAAGCAGTCAATGAGTTTTGTATTGCGAATAACTGGGAAATAGTATTTCTGGCGCTTCATCCTCTAGGCTATCACGATATTGCGATTAAGAAAAATACTGGGGAAAAGGAGGTGCGAATTCAGTTGCAGGAGGTTAAGTCGGAATTGCAGAGTTCGCAAGCTCGGATGCAACAACTACAGTTAGAGTTGGAGCAGGCTAAAAGATCGATCGACTTTATGGAAAATGACAAATTTTGGAAATTGCGATCGCAATGGCTGAAAATCAAACAAATATTCTCCTAGCCCAGCCCGATTCCCAAATCTAAAATCTCCAATGGTATTGTCCCGCTAGGGCTGATTTTTGCGTTAAATTCGATCGACATAAGCCTGAAATTTGAGGTTATAGATGGAAATAGGCGTCCCCAAGGAAATCAAGGATTTGGAGTTTCGAGTCGGGCTCAGTCCCACAAGTGTCCGGGCTTGTTCGGACAAAGGCCACACAGTTTTCGTCGAAACGAATGCTGGGGCTGGGGCTGGTTTCGCCGATGAGGACTACATTGAAGCCGGGGCTAAAATTGTCTCAAAGCCCGCTGATGTCTGGAACCGGCAACTAATTGTTAAAGTTAAGGAACCATTACCTGCTGAGTATCCGCTGATTGAAAAAGAGCAGTTGCTATTTACATATTTGCACTTGGCAGCCGATCGCACATTAACCGAGCACTTAATCAACAGCGGAGTCCAGGCTATCGCCTACGAAACCGTCGAACTCCCCGACAGGAAATTGCCCCTGCTAACCCCGATGAGCATTATTGCAGGGCGTTTGGCCGTGCAGTTCGGTGCTCGGTTTCTGGAACGACAGCAAGGCGGCAGAGGCGTACTTTTGGGGGGCGTACCGGGGGTAAGACCGGGCAAAGTTGTAATTTTGGGCGGCGGAATCGTCGGCACAGAAGCAGCCCGCATTGCTGTCGGAATGGGTGCTAGGGTGCAGATTTTAGATGTAAATGTCGATCGGCTAGCTTACTTGGAAACTTTATTCGGTTCCAGAGTAGAATACCTCTACAGCAGTCCTTTGCAAATAGAAGCAGTTGTTCCCGATGCTGACTTATTAATCGGTGCAGTTTTAGTCTTAGGAAAAAGAGCTCCGGTGCTACTTTCGCGCAAATTTGTCGCCAAAATGCAGCCCGGTTCTGTAATTGTTGACGTAGCCGTCGATCAAGGTGGCTGTGTCGAAACTTTGCGAGTAACTTCTCACACAAATCCTACTTATGTAGAGGAAGGAGTTGTGCATTACGGCGTACCAAATATGCCCGGTGCCGTACCTTGGACTGCAACTCAAGCTTTGAATAACAGCACTTTGCCTTATGTTTTGCAGTTGGCAAATAACGGAATTAAAGCTTTGGAAATGAATCCGAGTTTGGCGAAGGGATTAAACGTGCAGAATCACCGACTGGTACATCCGGCAGTACGAGAAGTTTTCCCAGATTTGGCTGATTAAATTGCGCGTTTTTTTCAGTAAGTTTTCCCGCATCTAAATTGTATTTTGGCGCGGGCAGGATGCCCACCCCACAAGAAACTTAATGTGTTGTGGAACGGGCATCTTGCCCGTTTCCAAACAAAAAAGGTAATCGATATATCTGCTTTGCTGCTCCACCAACGACGGGAGAAGATGCACGATATTAAGCTGAAGTGATACCGACAAGATTTACCAGAAAAAGTTGGTTGAAAGCCGGAACCCCGGGAAAAATTAAAATCAGACGATTCATTACTGCAATTATCTTCCTTCTTTTGTCAACAGTCAACTGTTAACTGTCAATTAAGAGGGCAGGCACGGGGCACTGCCCCTACCACTGATTAAGTGTCAACTGTGAATTGTCAATGGTATATAGCGATCGCAAATGAATCGTAAATTTTTAACCCCACCCCAGCCCTCCCCTTGCTAAGGGGAGGGAGCAAGAAATTTACAAATGATTTGCGATCGCTATAACTTCACGGAAAACTTTGTGTGCGACTCCGGACGGCTGCTGTGATGGTTGCTCCGGAAAAGTTGGGGCTGCTGTCCGATTAATTTGTTGCAATTTCTTCACAATCCTATACGCAGATCGTCGTATTGTTCCCACAGTTTATTTAGAAGACTATGAGATTAAACGCTGCGCTCTAGCTTCACAACAACTACATAAAACTATTTCTGAGTGTGAATTAAATTTTATGTCTAAGTAGCGATGAAGCAATAGTTAGTCGATTTGAAGTTTTAGATTTTAGATTGACTCTCGCATTGAGCCTGGGAGCTTGAACTAGGGTCGAAATTTTCGATCTTGTATCGATTTTTGGCTGGTTATAAACAGGCGTATCAATCAATCAAATTCAAGATGGAGAAATCAAAATGTCACAGCAAGATCCGACTGCTATGGAAGTAACAGATGGTGAATTATCGTTAGGAGAAATGTCAGTAGATGACATAGCTGCCTCACAAGCAATAGAGGCGGGAACTGGCGACCCCACACAGCCTGTGGAGACGCCAATAGCTGACACTGTACCGGAGAACTCAGCCGTCCCTAACATACCGATTATCCCGTTCCCGATCGCCAAACGGCCGGTCAGCGGGCGCTATCGCGGCACTGTGGGCGGGTTTCAACTCGAAGTTCGGGTGGATGTCGATCGCACGCGGCCGATGAAACGCTTAAGTGGCGACTTCTACCAAATCAGCGGCCAAACGGTAACATATTTCGGATCGTTTATCGTTGAGGCGCCGACGGTAACAGTGACAGCCTCACAAGTCACCGTCAAGGGGCTGGGTAGTTTTACCTTTGCAGCGGGGGCTCCAGTAGTTCAGGTGACGATCGAACGACGGCTGATTTTTCAGCCGCAAGCACCCGCCACAGTACAATTTTTCACCACCGGCGGAGCGCCCGGAGCGACGTATACTTGCGCCTTCGAGTCGATCTATTTCCGCACCGCACGCATCGAGACCGATCGAGTTTCCGATATCAGCACACCCGTATTCAGCAGCTACAACACAGGTTCGCTACCCTCAGGAGGCGCAGCGCGCAACCTCAGCGTCGTCGGCGCCTATAAAGAAGCAGGAATTGAAATGATTCCAAGCGCAGCAAGCGATGTCATCAACATCTCCGAAGCCGGCGCCGATGCTCAGTGGAGCAACGCCGAACTGCACGCTTCCATGCAAAATCACTTCAGCTTGTGGCAAGATCAGCCGCAGTGGGCGATTTGGCAAGTAGCAGCGCAACTTCACGAAATGGGCGCCGGCTTGTACGGAATCATGTTCGACCAACAAGGGAAACAGCGGCAAGGCTGTGCTGTTTTCCACAATGGGATCGGCGGGGAAACAGCAGATCAACTGCGATTGCAAGTCTACACCTACGTTCACGAGCTCGGACACGGTTTCAACCTGCTGCACTCTTGGCAAAAACAGTACGCCTCGCCACCGGTGCCAAATCGGCCCAATTCACTGTCTTGGATGAATTACCCGTGGAACTATCCAGGTGGTGGCGCACCCGCATTCTGGAACAGCTTCGCATTCCAGTTTGACAATGAGGAAGTCATCCATATGCGGCACGGATTCCGCAACAACGTCATCATGGGCGGAAGCAACTTCGGCGTCGGATCGGCTCTGGGTCGCGAAATCATGGCCGATCCAGTGCGCGACGAGTCGGGGCTAAAGCTAACCATATCAACCCACCAAAAGAACTTTGGGCTCGGCGAACCTGTGGTGCTACAGTTGATGCTCAACACGACAGATGCCAGAGGGCGCCGCGCCCACACCTGGCTGCATCCCAACTTCAGCATGGTGAAGATTGTGATTCGCAAACCCAGCGGTGAAGTGGTGGCTTACGAACCGTTAATCGAGCACTTGGTAGGGCCTCGGGAGACCATCATCGGTCTCAATGATACGATCGCCGAAAGCGCCTATATCGGCTACGGCAAAGATGGGCTTTACTTTGAAGAACCCGGTAACTATCGCATCCGCGCCTGCTACGCTGCTTTGGACGGATCGCAGGTAATGTCAGATATCATCACAGTTCGCGTGCGCTATCCCGTCACGGCCGCCGAATCAGAACTGGCCGACCTTTTCATCGGCGACGAACAAGGTACATTGCTTTATCTGTTGGGTTCCGATCACGAATCCTTGCGGCGCGGTAACGATGCCTTTGATGAAATTCTGGCGAAGTATCCCGACAACGCGATGACCAACTACGTTCGTTTGGTGAAAGGTATCAACGCCAGCCGCAACTTCAAGACAATCACTGACAAGCAGGAAAACCGCGTGGTTGTGCGCCCTGCGAAATTAGATGAAAGCTCCAAGCTGCTGTCTGCCGTTGCAGATTCGGGTGTTCTCGACCCGGTTTCGGCAAAGATGACTTTGACAAATCTAGCTGAGGTTCAGACTAAAGCTGGCGATGATGAAGCGGTTAAACACACCTTAAGCAAACTCTCGGCAATTGCGATCGGAAAATGGTAATATGCCGTTCCCCAAGGTAAAAAGCTTGATGTTTCGCCGTCAACTGCTAATCGCCTTTGTAACTCTGTTAATGGGGTCGGCCTGCGCCACAAATAGCGGCCGACTCCATGCTTCGATTCCGCAACACAATAAGAGGTTTATCATGCCTTTAACTGTCAAACTTCGCGACGGTTTCAGCAATGACACCGTGACAATTAGAGTCAATGGAAAGGAAGTTTATCAGAAGTCAGGAGTCACTACAGACTTGACAATTTCTTTCGCCGATAGGGTGGAAGTTCCTGTCGAGGAATCCACAATTCAGTTAGAGGTAGCGGTGCAGGGAGGTCTGAGAAAGACCGAGGAAATCCGCGTGTCAGAGACTGCCTTTGTTGATGTGTGGATTGTTGGGGGTAAAATGGATTTTCGATCCTCAAAGCAAGAGTTACCGATGCTTTAGCAAGTCTCAAATATCCAGTTTTGCCAAACCCAAATACCGCACCCCTTCGGGAGTTACGTCAAACCGGCAAGGCAAAACTTCGACACCTTCACTGATGGCCTGTCTGAACAATTGTCCGTAAATGCGATCGGCACTATCCCCAGGCGCAAAATCCGTACAATCGCCGCGATTAATAAAATACAGCATTACAGCCCTCGATCCCTGCCGCACCACCTCGATCAATTCTCTTAAATGTTTCTGTCCCCTTTCAGTTACTGTATCGGGAAATAAAGCTAATGTATCTTTAACCCAAGTTGTATTTTTGACTTCCACAAAAATTGGTTTTTCCCCACCAGTCAGCCAAAAATCCACTCGACTTTTTTTATCTTTACCGTAAGCAACCTCCGGCTGAATTAAACTGTAATTTCCCAACTCAGGAAACAAGCGCAATTCCAAAGCTAATTTAACTACTCGATTTGGCAGCCCAGTATTAACTCCCACCCAAGTTGGGACTGTATCGAAAACTTTAATTAATTCCCAAGTATAAGCTAACTTGCGTTTGGGATTGTCGCTGGGAGATACTAGCACTGGATTTCCGGGAATTAAAACACCAGTCATCGGGCCGGTATTCGGACAGTGCGCGGTGATGATTTCTCCCGTATCTAGTTCGATTTCTGCGAAAAATCGTTTGTAGCGTTTGATTAAAGTGCCGGGTAATAAAGGCGGATATTTGTAAATTAAGTCAGTCATGGGGATGGGGGCATTGGGCATTGGGCATTGGGCATTGGTAAATAGAAATAATTGCTGTAGGGGCGGGTTTACCAACAATATGTGGCAATAATTGACAATCTCAAAAACCAGCCCCCACCCAACCGTAAATCACTTATTTATCTTCTCTTCTAAGCTCATTGATTTCATCATTCAAAGACTGCTGTTGTTTACCTTTTATCAACTGTTTCATCTGCGCTTTAAAAGCTTCCACCAATTCGGGACTGGCTTGTGTTTCTTTCCAAGAAGCGCGGGAATTTAAGCGATCGCACCAATCCTCCAATTTGGGGTATTCCTCCAAAGACAGGCCTAGCTCGGGCAGCCAAGGCACGGAAACACCAGCCACAACATCCGCGAGGGTAATCGTGTTGCTGCCAAAAAAAGGTCGATCGCCCAACAACTCCTCAAAAAAGCTCAGTACCGCCGCCACTTGCTGCCCAGATTTTTCCAGCTTCTCGGGTTCGGCTGCGCCGCCGAAAGTCTGGCGGACAAAGGGACTCAGCGCTGGTGTCAATTCGTTGACTGTGACCATTTGTACCATGCGTGCGATCGCCAAATCCCGAGCATTCTGTGGCAATAGTGCGATCGCCGGATACTTAGCTTCCAGATAATCAAGAATAGCCAGAGTTTCTATTACATGAAAATCTCCATCAGCCAAAACCGGGACGTGGTGAAAAGGGCTAATAGCTAAAAAATCAGGTTGAAACTGATCGCCGTTTAATTTCAGCGCCACCAATTCAAACTCAATCTCTTTTTCCAGCAAAGCAATCCAAACGCGGCGAGCATTAGTAGACAGCGGATTATAATAAAGTTTCAGCAAGGTCAAATCTCCTAAAGTCAAATCACTATAATTTTGGTACTTACTAGAGCCAATTAACGCCAAAAGATCGTAGCACGAAACCCAGATACATAGAAAAATTCTGAATTCATGTTACGATCGTCCAGATTTGCTATTAAACTTAGCAAAGCCTTTTAGCACTAGCGTTTGTAACCATTTGTGTCTGAAACCCAGAAGCCCTCTCGTTCCCTAGCAGGGATTGCCGGCATTGTCGCAGTCGCCACTCTGATTAGCAAAGTCTTCGGATTGGTGCGCCAAATTGCGATCGCAGCAGCCTTTGGAGTCGGTGTCGCCGTCGATGCCTACAACTACGCCTACGTCATCCCCGGTTTCCTATTTATTTTACTGGGAGGGATTAACGGGCCATTTCACAGCGCCATAGTCAGCGTTTTAGCCCGCCGCGACAAAAAAGAAGCAGCACCCTTAGTCGAGACAATCACCACCTTAGTTGGCGGCATATTGCTGTTGGTAACAATCGCTTTAATTATTTTTGCCGATCAGGCGATCGATTTAGTAGCACCCGGGTTAAATAGAACAGCAGAAGGTTTAGAAATCAAAGCAATAGCCGTCCAACAATTTCGGATTATGGCGCCGATGGCATTGCTTTCAGGCTTAATCGGCATTGGTTTCGGCACACTCAACGCCGCCGATATGTACTGGCTTCCTTCCATCAGCCCTTTATTTTCCAGCGTTGCACTTGTCGGCGGTTTAGGAATTCTCGCGCTACAACTCGGAGACAAAATAACTCAGCCAGAATACGCATTAATGGGCGGCTTAGTATTAGCTTGGGGAACTTTAGCAGGAGCAGTTTTGCAGTGGTTAGTGCAACTGACGGCGCAGTGGCGCGCGGGATTGGGAAAATTGCGTTTGCGGTTTAATTTTAAACGCCCCGGAGTGCAAGAAGTAGTTAAGGTGATGGTTCCTGCTACCCTATCCTCGGGAATGCTGCAAATTAACGTTTATACAGACCTATTTTTCGCATCCTACATCCCTCAAGCTGCATCTGCCATGGGCTACAGTGGCCTATTGGTTATGACTCCTTTAGGCATTATTTCTAATGTAATTTTAGTACCATTTTTGCCAATATTTTCTCGCCTTGCCGAACCCAAAGACTGGCCGGAATTAAAAGATAAAATTCGTCAAGCTTTAATTTTGACTGCGCTGACAATGATGCCCTTGAGCGCTTTAATGGTAACACTTGCCAGCCCGATCGTCCGCATTGTTTACGAACGCGGTGCTTTTAATCTGTCAGCCTCGCAGTTTGTCATACCGATATTAATGGCTTACGCTATTGGAATGTTTGTGTATTTGGGCCGCGACGTTTTGGTACGGGTATTTTACGCTTTGGGAGACGGGGAAACGCCTTTTCGCGTCAGTATTATCAATATCTTTTTAAATGGGCTGCTGGATTATTTGTTAGTAGGAGCTTTCGGCGCGCCCGGATTAGTTTTGGCGACGGTGGGAGTGAATATAGTTTCGATGATTATGTTTTTGTACTTGTTAGATAAAAAGCTGGGTGGCTTGCCTTGGGGCGAGTGGAGTTTACCTTTTTTAGGGTTAGCTTGTGGTAGTTCTCTAACTGCTTTCGTGTCCTTGGCTACTCTGCAAGCCTGTCAAAGAGTTTTGGGTACTGAAGGTTTGCTAATTCAAATAGTGCAGTTGAGTGTGGCGAGTTTGGCAGGATTGGGAGTTTTTGCCATTTTTGTTAATCAGATGAAGTTGCCGGAAGTTGAGATGTTTGTCGATCGCATTCGCGGCCGTTTTGTGAAGTAATATAGTTTCTGTTGGCATCTCAATCATGTTTTAATGTCTGCTGCCCCAGAGAATAATCTAAAAAGTCTCGACAGACAGACAAGACTTCCTGATTGGCGAGGTTGACTTGCTAGCAACCGAAAGCCTCGTGAATGTTGCCGTAGTCGTTAATGGTATACTCTATTTGCAGCATCAAGCGCGGTTTCTCAGTTGGCTGCGTTCCTCTGTGAAAGCAAAAAGGATTTTCTACAAACCCAAAACCAGCTTTGCCACAGACATTCACCACATTTTGAGCGCCGTAATATTCAACAATCTTTTCGTCATCGATGTCTGCACATCGCGTACTTATAAGTTGGTGCATCAACTTTTTGCCTTTGTGAGTTCCAGAAACATAAGTGTGCGGCCCGCTGAACATATCGACATCGGTAAGGTAGAAAAAAAACTTAATGAACCGATAGTCGTCTAAATCGTAGTGAAATACTTGGGCTGCCTTGCGTTGCTGGACGTGGTTTTCTGCTGGAACTGGGAAACTCCACGATATTTCGCTGCCCATGTGTACTGGTTCGGCACCCAGAAATTTAGCTGCAATAGCCAGTATGCCGGGGTCTTTTTCCAGTTCTTTCAGGGTTGAAGACTGGTTTCCGTTACTCATATAGCTGCAAACGCGGGCATTTTTGGGTAAGTCCGCACCTACTTTTTCTGTTCCTTTGTAGTGGTAGGGACGGTTGGCATCTCTGTTAATGTAGCCAACTGTAGAACTGGCAAATTTCAAAAGTTCTTGAACTGTATCTTCAGGTAGCTGAAGACCTTGATAACAACTATCGGTTTCGATCGTAGCAGCGATCGCATCTACATCCAACTTTCCCAGAACAGAAGCATTTTCTTGACTGATAACATGAGATTTAGCTGGACGCTTCAATAACATCGTTGCCCAGTCGCGTACAATCTCGAAACGAGCAAATTTACGCATCAAAAACAGTCGAGGGTCTTGAATCAGGCATTGATAGTTTTTGACGAAATAATTGGCAAGCTTGTACCCGAAGCTTTCCGATTTCTGAATCACGCTTGTTGTTGTGTTCATAGTTTGCGGTAGTTTTGTACAAAATTTGTTATTGTAGCTTGCACCTGTCATCTTTTTGTTTGTGATTGTAAGCTGTCTTTGTTTGCAAAAAAAAGAGATATAAAAGTTTTAGAGTTTGCCAATACTTTAGCAAACAAACTTTTAGGTCTCAAGACTTACGCATGAACCACAAAAAACATAGAGTTGAGATTGCGATGCACAGCAAAGAATGACAGATATGCGTTTTCTTGCGTAAGTCCTATATTTGTCACTTGCATTGTTCTAACCTGATTGTTTTAGGTTGTCAAGTAAAACAGATTTTTTAATTATTGTTGCTCTCGATCGAGTCCATGCTTGAATTCGACTGTCTTGAATGTATTTACGGCTGGTTATTTCGGGATATCTGCTCTTGAGACAATCTGAACTTATGTGTTGCTTTGTTTTAAGAAATGTCATCAGAGCGGTTTCAGTGTAGTGCCGTAAAGATATTCAGTGGAGACAAGTCAATGCCTTGTTTTTAAAGGATTTCAGGGATCGCAAACCTCTATAATTGCGCGAGCAAATTCTGGCAAACCGCATATCTTAAAAAAATGTAAAAATATCGGGTGGCATTCCCGACAAGCCTCCCCATAGCATTTTTGATTACAAAAATTACGCTGGATGTGACAATTAAATCTCTGGTGTCCGGGGCTATAAGGTGTATTTTTAAACTTCTCCTTCAAATTTAGATCCGCCTTGCATCCCCCTTAAAAAGAGGGACAAAAGAGGATCTTGCTTCCCTCTTTTTTAGCTATCAATTAAGTAAGTGAGTATGAAAATATACAAGTATTCAAATAGCGATCGAGACGAAGTGAAGTGAGGTCAAGCAATTGCTCCCTGACACTCATACACATTCTGCTACACCGCACCGATTTATTGGCGCCTACCTACTTAGTCCCATTTTGTTTAATATTTACGATCGCGCCACCGCCCCACCATTCCCTAATTCACCCTGATATAGCGGTTATCAGAAAGATGAGGTATGTAGTTGGGCTTAAGCCCTCTTAATTTAGTGGTTATATAAGCTGTCAGTCATACCTCATCTTTTTGAGAAAGGCTATAAATAATCAGAAAAATATAAATAATTGTAAATAAACGACCTCAATCACAGACAGTACGATCGCACTTTGCTAATTTCCTAGTATCTAAAAGCCTAGGGTGCCATCAGCTACGAGATAGAAATTGCAATTCGATCGCTCGAATCGATTTTTGCTGCTTAAAAAACACTCAATCTACCGGAAGCACAAACAGATGAACACCCTAACTCAACTTAATAAAAAAAATACCTTTGTGGGTTCCACTAGCGATCGACTAAGCTCGATCGTCATCCTTGACCCCACAGTACCAGAGAGCGATCGAATCCTCGCCGGCATCAAACCAGATACAGCCACCTACATCCTCGAAAATCAGGTAAATGCGATCGAGCAAATCACCACATTCCTCGCTCAGCATACAGGCATCGAATCGCTACACATCATCACCCACGGTAGCCCCGGCAAGATTTACTTAGGCACAACAGAACTCAACAGCAGCAACATCGAAAACTACAGCCAACAGTTGCAACAGTGGCGAAGGGCGCTGAGTGCCAACGCCAGCATCATCTTGTATGGCTGTAACGTAGCAGTCGGGAAATCCGGGCATCAATTCCTGACTCAACTGAACCAACTCACAGGCGCAAACATCGCCGCCAACTCCCAACCTACAGGTAATTGCGATCGAGGTGGCACCTGGGACATCCTGCAACTCATCCCCCGATCAGGCGAAAGGGCGAAATTGGCGATCGTAGAAACCACCCTCAAAACCTACAGCGGCGTACTAGGCTTCGCCCCCAAAGTTGACTTCCCTATTGGCACTCGCCCCGCTTCCGTCAGCATCGGTGACTTCAACGGCGACGGCAAACCAGACTTAGCAACGGCGAACGATTTCAGCAGCAGCGTCTCCCTCCTGCTCAACGCCACCGCCACCGGAGCCGCTACTCCCACTTTCGCCACCCAAGTTGACTTCCCAACGGGCAATGGCTCCCAATCCGTGAGCATCCGCGACATCAACGGCGACGGCAAACCTGACTTAACTGTGGCGAACAAAAACAACAACAACGCCTCCATCCTGCTCAACACTGCCCCCACTAACGCCACCATACCCACCTTCGCCACCAAAGTTGACTTCCCAACGGGCAATTCCCCCCAATCCGTCAGCATCGGCGACTTCAACGGCGACGGCAAACCAGACTTAGCAACGGCGAACTCGGGCAAAAGCGCCTCCATCCTGCTCAACACGACCCCCACTGGAACCGCCACCCCCACTTTCGCCCCCAAAGTTGACTTCACAATTAACTATCAACTCACATCCGTCAGCATTGGCGACATCAACGGCGATGGCAAACCTGACTTAGCTTTGGCGGCCCTCGATAATAGCATCGCCTACATCCTGCTCAACACCACCGCCACAGGAGCCACCACCCCCACTTTCGCCACCCAAGTTGGATTCCCAACTGCTGGTGGCGCAAAATCCGTCAGCATCGGCGACATCAACGGCGATGGCAAACCTGACTTAGCTTGGACGAACTCTATCAACAGCAACACCGTCTCCATCCTGCTCAACACCACCGCCACAGGAGCCGCCACTCCCACTTTCGCTCCCCAAGTTACGTTCGCAACTGGCACTAACCCCGAATCCGTCAGCATTGGCGACTTCAACAGCGATGGCAAACCTGACTTAGCTTTGGCGAACAGAGACAGCAACACCGCCTCCATCCTGCTCAACACCACCGCCACAGGAGCCACCACCCCCACTTTCGCCCCCAAAGTTGACTTCCCTACTGGCAGTTACCCCCAATCCGTCAGCATCGGCGACTTCAACGGCGACGGCAAGCCTGACTTAGCTTTCGCGAACTTCGGTGGCAACAACCTCTCCATCCTGCTCAACAACACCCCCAAAGTTACTGCTGTCACCGCTACCACCCCTGACGGCAGCTACGGCGTGGGTGCCACCATCGCCATCACCATTACCTTCGATGCCGCTGTCACCGTCACCGGCACACCCCGACTCCAACTAGAAACTGGTACAACCGACCAATTTGCCAATTACGCCTCTGGTAGTGGCACTACAGCCCTCACTTTCAACTATGTAGTGCAAGCAGGAGACACCTCTGCTGACTTAGAATATCTCGCCACCAACGCCCTCACCCTCAACGGTGGCACGATTAAAGAAACCGCTGCCACAGCCTGGGATGCCATCTTAACCCTCCCGGCCCTAGCCTCAGCTAACTCCCTCGGCGGCAGCAAAGCCATAGCTATTAATCAAGCCATAGTTGTTGATAACATTGCACCCACAGTTGCCTTAACATCAACTTCAGCAACCACAGTCAACGCACCATTTAGCGTCACCGCTACCTTTAGTGAAAATGTCACTGGGTTTGATAATACCGATCTCACCGTAGCCAATGCTATTGTCGGTAATTTTGTCACAGTTGATGCGAAAACCTACACCTTTGATGTGACTCCCAGTGCTAGTGGTAATGTCACAGTTGATGTCCTGGCGGCTAAAGCTACGGATACTGCGGGTAATAATAATACCGCTGCAATTCAACTAATTCGTACCGCTAATATTACGTTACCAATTCCAACTCCAATTCCGATTCCAACTCCAATTCCAACTCCAATTCCAACTCCAATTCCAACTCCGATTCCAACTCCAATTCCAACTCCAATTCCAACTCCGATTCCAATTTCGATCCCAACGCCACCTCCAATTCCAACTCCGATTCCAATTTCGATCCCAACGCCACCTCCAATTCCAACACCCACGCCACCTCCAATTCCAACTCCGATTCCAATTCCGATTCCAACTCCAACTCCGATTCCAATTCCAACTCCAATTCCAACACCAATTCCGATTCCAACGCCAATTCCAAATCCAACACCCACGCCACCTCTTGACAACCAACTGCCCATTGTCAATAAACCAATATGGGATCAAAGTCGCGCTACTGGATTTTCTAGCAATACCGCTTTTGTCTTTGCTGCTGACACATTTATCGCTGCAAATCCGGGCGAAACTATTACCTATACAGTCACCGCCCTAGATAATAATTCTGTCGCCGAGGGACAAGATTATATTTGGACGCAAGGCAAAAACGGAGGTCAGTACAAGCGGAAAACCGAAAATGCTTCCGTAACTACGATTCCGACAATATTTGACGGGCCGAATGCTGTGCTAAAATTTGACCCGACTACCCGCACTCTCAGTCAAGTAGCAGGAAATAATTTATTTTTACCACAATGGGTAGAAGTTAAAGCTACTAGCAGTAACGGTAAGAGTGTCAGTGAGTTATTGCATCTTCAAGGCTGGAACTCCACGGGTTTTGTGATTGACGACTATATTGCCGGTGCGAATGTCTTCTTTGATGCTAACAAAAATGGCATCGCCGATCCGAACGAACCCAAAGGGACAACTGACAGTCAAGGTGCATTTGGTTTTGATATTCCTTTCAGCACTTTTGACACGAATAATAACGGTAAACTCGATCCCAATGAAGGTAATTTAGTTGCTTTTGGCGGTACTGACATCGGTACGAATTTACCCCTAGAAACTCCGCTCAAAGCCACACCAGATGCAACAGTAATTAATTTACTGACTAGCATTTTAGCTGAATTAGCCGATCGCGGTTTAAGCGTCAACGAAGCCAATGCCAAAGTCACTAGCGCTTTCGGTATTCCTAGCGATATCGCGATTAATTATGTCGATCCGATCGCAGCTACCAAAGGGCAACAACCAGGTGCTAAAGCCGAATTAACCGCCATGCTGGCACTCCAAAACTCGATTACTCAAACGGCGGGATTGATAGAAGGTGCCAGCAATCTGAGTATGGGTGATGCTGTCAAGCAAATAGTTAGTGCGATCGCCGATCGCATCCTCACCGGAGAAACGTTAGATTTAACCAAACCCGAACAAGTGGCCGCTTTAATCGGCAAGGTGGGCGATCGGGTAAAGGCGATCGATCCTAATTTTAACGCCCAAGAGATATCAGTCGCGGCACCAGCACTAGCCCAGGTAATCGCAGCATCCAATCAACGGATCGTAAGTGCGATCGCCACTAATACCGATACCACAGAACTGCAAAAACAAATAGCAGCAGTCCAAAAAATTGCTTTAGGTGAAACAACTCAAGACTTTAAGGCATTTGGTGCCGGTCAAAAAACCCTCGATTCTCTAGTTGCAGAAAACACGGGTGCGGCGTTAGATGAACAAATTTTGACTGGTGGTAATACACCAACACCAACAACTCCAACACCGACAACTCCAACACCAACAACTCCAACACCGACGACACCAACACCGACAACTCCAACACCAACAACTCCGACAACTCCAACACCAACAACTCCAACACCAACAACTCCAACACCAACAACTCCAACACCAACAACTCCAACGCCTATACGAATAATAACAACTCCAACTCCAACGCCCGCCGCACTACCGACAGCGGAAGTACAAATAGCAATTTCTACGCCAAAACCATCAGTATCAAGTAATACGCGATCGGGCTTACCAGAAAACACCCAATTAGGTGATGTGTACCTGCTAACAGATAGCAACGATACCAGCATCCCAGCAGAAGCATTAGGTTTAACCGTATTTGCTCTTTCTGGTAACGACTCCTTAACAGGCTTGCGATCGGCAGATACCTATTTTGGCAATCAAGGAGAAGATACACTGCTAGGTGAAGGTGGTGACGATCGACTATTTGGCGGTAAAGGTTCCGACTCGATCGATGGCGGTATTGGTAACGATTTTGTTAGCGGGAATAATGACAACGATATCCTGCTAGGTGGTGATGGCAATGATACACTGCGCGGAGGCAAGCAAGATGATATCCTATCAGGCGGTGCGGGTGATGATGTTTTGAATGGCGATCCGGGTTTCGATATCCTCACGGGTGGCGCAGGGGGCGATCGCTTTGTATTGCAAGATCCGGTTACTCAACTATCTCAAGCCGATCTGATTGCTGACTTCACTGCGGATGATAAAATCCAGTTAATTGATGTGACTTTCAGTCAACTAACTTTTGAATTAGTTAATGTCATCTTCGATGGTGCAACTGCTGTAACCTCAACGGCGATTAAATCTGGGAATGACTACTTGGGAGTGGTTTATAATGTGAAACCAACGGCTCTTAATAGTAGCTCATTCTTGTAAGATTGAAACGATCGAGGTTCGTAGTGAGGACTTCAGTCCTCATGAATCCGGACTAAAGTCCTCATTACAAATTAAACTTAAGGTTCGTAGTGAGGACTTTAGTCCTCTCCAAATGCGGACTAAAGTCCTCATTACAAATTAAACTTAAGGTTCGTAGTGAGGACTTTAGTCCTCTCCAAATGCGGACTAAAGTCCTCATTACAAACTAAACTTAAGGTTCGTAGTGAGGACTTTAGTCCTCTCCAAATGCGGACTAAAGTCCTCATTACAAACTAAACTTAAGGTTCGTAGTGAGGACTTTAGTCCTCTCCAAATGCGGACTGAAGTCCTCACTACAAACTAAACTTGGGTGCATATGGTTTTTGAAGCCTGAAGAAGCATGACCGCATATAAGTTATTAGTTATAATCCCATATTGACGGAGGTCATGCTTTGCCCCTACGGATATATTTGCCTTGCGCCAGATGCACCCCTAAACTTAAGGTTCGTAGTGAGGACTTTAGTCCTCTCCAAATGCGGACTGAAGTCCTCACTACAAACAAAACTTATTGAGAATGCGCCAAGATGAGATTACATATTCCGCCCAAATTCCTCCAGCACATCCATCAACTGCACTTGACACTGCATCGGAATCAAATCTGCCAGCGGCACTTCCCGCTTGCCGCCGCCCAACTTAACTGAAATACCTTGCAAAACTCGTCCAACTTTGTCATCATCTAAACTGCCATCTTCCAGCATCGGATAAAGTTGTTGGGCAACAACGGTATGCAGGTGGGCATCACGGAGATATAAATGCCACTTGGCAATGTCAATGTAGACATTTTCGCCGATTTCAGCGGCTAAGGATTCGATCGCCAGCGTAGTATTAGCCATATAAAAAAAGCAGAATGTTATTTGTTATCAATCAGCACAGTTAACAAATCGCCGACAACTGCCATCAGCCAGAATCTTTGGTTAGAGGCGAATAATCGGCGATCGCAAAAATGAAAATTGCGTGGGCCAAAACTACTAGAGCCCATACACCCGTCACTGTAACTGCCCAAGGCCAATCAGCCTTTTGCAAATTTTGAACAAACCACAAACCAGAATTGGAAGCAGAAAAAAGACCGACGTGGATCGCAAAATTCATGCGATCGTCTAATTGACGGTACTCTGGGTCTTTGCGATCGGGTTTGCGGGGCCAACGAGGAGGCATAGTTTTTCACTTGATGTTAGTAGTTCTGTGCCTATTTTAAGCATAAGTGCTACTTTTTGAATTCTGCCTCCCCCCAAGGCCGGAACTTTATGCCTCTAAATTTTGATAGTCTCCGGATTTGCCGCCGCTTTTGCTTACCAGTCGAATCGATTCAATGGCGATCGACTTTTCCAACGCCTTAGCCATATCGTACAGAGTCAGCGCTGCGATCGAAACCGCCGTCATCGCCTCCATTTCCACACCAGTTTCCCCCTTAATTTTCACCGTCGCCCGAATTTGATACCCCGGCAACTCAGCATCCGGTATCAACTGCACTTCCACGCTGCTAATCGGCAGAGGGTGACACAGAGGAATCAGATTAGCCGTTTGCTTTGCCGCCATAATTCCAGCCAGCCTTGCAGTGCCCAATACATCCCCTTTCGGCGCATTCCCCGCTTCAATTGCCGCAAACGTCTCCGGCAACATCCGCACCCTCGCAGCCGCCACAGCCTGCCGCACAGTTGCCACTTTCGCCGAAACGTCCACCATTTGGGCTTCCCCGCTGTTGTCGAGGTGAGTTAGCTGCGCGCGATCGGGCAATTTAGAAAAACTTTCAGAAAGGTCTTGCATTATTTTGAGAATGGTGTTAGTATTAGATTCTGTGCGGGACAGAGATTGTTCAATTTTAAATTAAATCTCAAATTTAATCTGAAATTTCAACTCTCAAACCAACAGTAAAAACAATAAGGGCTTGTAGCTTAGTTGGATAGAGTGCATGGCTACGAACCATGAGGTCGGGGGTTCGAATCCCTCCAAGCCCATTATCAAAAGCAACGCATCCTACAGTATTTTGTAGGGTGCGTTGTTGTTTAAAGTTGCTAATCTTCTTGTGGGATGGGCCGGAGAGCCCGTCCCGATACAGTAATACCCATTTTAAAAAATAATCTAATAGTATTCTTGTCCCCCCCCTTTGCAAGGGGGGGTTAGGGGGGGTAAAAGGGACTCAAAGAGTGTTGCATGATTTTAGAGAAATGGTATCACCTATTCAAAGCATAAACATCTTTGCCGCGCCCGATCGCAAATTTCAGCGAATGAGACAAATCCTTGCTAGACAAAGTAATAAAAATCAACAAAGCCAAAGCAGCGAGTGAAGCCGCCAAACCAAACATATTTCTGTAGCCAACTTGTTCAGCAACAAAGCCCAAAGTCGGGCCAGCAAGCGCAATCCCCAAATCAAACCCGCCAATACAAATCGAAAATAAACGACCTCTTTCTTGAGGTTCGCACCTATCCGACATCAGCGTCACCATCATTGGCATAACAGTACCGCCAGCCGTACCTTCAACCAAAGCCGCGATTAAAAAAGCACCGCTGCTGTTAGCAAAATACAACAATAACATAGACACGGCATAACAGATTAAGCCGCCAGAAATAAACAAGCCGCGGCCGTATTTGTCCGAAGCCCGCCCCGTCACCAACCGCAAACTGAAACTGGCGATAGCCGCCGTAGAATAAAATAATCCCGGATTCAAATTAACCTTGGTTTCTTGGATAAACAAAGGCATAAAAGTGCTCAAAGTTCCGAATACCAAACCAACCAGCAATAGCACCAAAGCCGGAATCCGCACCCGGGGATTCCACAGCATTTGCCAGTATTTTTGGCTGTTTTTGTCCTCAGATAGCGAGTCAGACTTTGTTAACTCAGCGAAATTCGGTTCCACAACTTTGGTAGTAATAAATAAAGCTGTTGTGGCGAAAGCCGCAGACATCGCAAACAAAGCAGGATAACCAACCGCAGCTTGGACAAATCCGCCCATCGCCGGGCCAAATGCCAAACCGATAGGGGCGGCCAAACTCATATAACCGATTAATTCGCCCCGTTTTCCTGGCGGCGATAAATCTGTCACCAAAGCACTGTAAGCTGTAGTAAAAGCAGCGATGCTAATGCCGTGAAAAGCCCGGAGAAACAACAGTAATGGGACAGATTGAGCTAACAGGTAGCCGATAGGGGCAAGTGCGGCCACTGACACGCCTAGCAGCAAAACTTGTTTGCGCCCCCGGCTGTCGGCTATTTTACCCAACTGCGGCCTCGATAGCAAAAGCCCGATCGCAAATGCACCCATCACAAAGCCAATTTGCTGCTTGCTACCGCCCACAGATTGAACGTACAGCGGCAAAGTTGGCAGCAGCGAAGCCAAGCTACACCAGAATAGCAAGCCTGCTGTGAATAAAGTTATCAAGCTGCGTTTTGGTTGGGGTTCGATGTCCCTAAAAATATTCAAGATGCAACTTCCCTTTAAATTTTCTGATTCCCAATTCCCAATTCCCAATTCTCATTACCAATTCACTAATTTGAGAATTGCCACATTTATTTCTGCAAACGATCAACCCTTCGACAAACTCACTGTCAACTGTCAACTCGCAACTGTCAACTGTCAACTGCCAACTCCCAACTGTCAACTGATTAACGCTGTCAACTCCCAACTCCCAACTGTCAACTGTCAACTGTCAACTGTCAACTGTTTATTTTACCAATCAACCTCGGCCCTTTCCTCCACAACGCGCTGATAAACCCACTCGGTTTCCATTGCCAACTTCGGCCAACTAAATCGACGTTCCAAATCCTCATAAGCATTGTCAACCAGCCATCGCCCATAACCAGGATTTCTCAGTACCTCCAAAATCCCCCAGGCCAAAGAATCGCGATTGTTAGCCTCAGTAACAACACCAGTTTTTGTATGCTGCACTACCTCCGGCAAGCCGCCCGCATTCGACACCACCACAGGTACTCTTGCAGCAAAGCTTTCTAATGCTACAATCCCAAAAGGTTCGTAAAGACTGGGGAAAACGGCGCAGTCAGCCACCGTCTGGAATTTGTCGAGATGTTCCTCAAACATAAAACCCGTAAAATAACACTTATTCCAAATTCCTAAATTCCAAGCCATAACTTTGAGATGGTCTGTATTGCCGCCACCAACAATAACAATTTTTGCGTTACCCCCCATTTCCCTAATTACTTGAGGTGCCGCATTGAGAAATACAGCAATGCCTTTTTCGTAGCTAATTCTGCCTACATAATAAACTATTTTTTCGTGGTCTGCTGCAAACTTGCGGCGGAAATCCATCGCATCAAATTCGTCCCTGCGCGGCTTTTTTTCCGGTCTAATTCCGTTATAAATTACCTCTATTTTGTTCCACGGAGTCGATAGTACCAGTTCAGCTTCCCGCCGCATATAGTCGCTGCAAACAATGACGCGCCAAGCGTTATAAGCGAGGTCGTTTTCCTTGGCGTTAATGTAGCGCTGCCCGTCATTGTGGAGGCCGCTGAAGCGCCCGTATTCGGTGGCGTGGATGGTGGCAATTAGCGGTACTTTAAAGGTATGCTTGAGGGCGATCGCCGCATCTCCCACCAGCCAATCGTGAGCGTGAATCAAATCAAAGGGGCCTTCTTCTAGCATTAGTTTGCCGCCTTGGTGCCCCATGCTTTGGTTGAGGTTCGCCACCCAGTGAAAAAAGTCCTTGGCGTGCCCGACTACTACACGATGCACCTCTATTCCTTCAACCACTTCGTACATCGGCGCGTGGCCGAACTCTACTGTAATTAAATGAATCGAGTGGCCTAGCTTCACCAATTCTGGATACAGTTCCGATACGTGGCGGGCGATACCGCCGACTATTCTGGGAGGAAACTCCCATGCCAATACCAAAATTTTCATCTTTCTTCCCTCCTAAGAATTTATATATCTTAATGTTTATTGTTTACTACTTTATTGTATAATGCACAGCCTTAAATGTTGATCGATCGCAAATCTATGCCCGAGGGCTGACTTTTGGCAGCAACAAGGACGGAAAATTATGCAGAAACCGGGTGTTTGTAGCAATTGCTCTCTGGCCCGGTTTCTGGAATATTTGGCCTAAACCGACAGTTTCGGGCGATCGCGCATACCCGATTACCCTTGCTTCAAAATCGGTGCCAACTCCTGGCGAAAACGAGTCCAAGCAGCCACCGATGCAGAATTAGAAGCAGCGCCCTGACGCATTAAAATCGCGCCGTCTTCAAAGCCAACAATTCCGTAGTCTCCAGATTTGGACATTCGATCGATCGCCGGTACGATTTGCTGCAACTGTCCGCGTTCCCGGCGAAACGCAGCTTGATACCGCTGCAACTGCCACATATCGGCAATTACATATTCCATCTTCACTGCCTCTCCCGCATCATTCCGCAGTTCAAACATTGGAAACCGGAGAATTTCCCGGCGGCTTGACAAAATCGGCACAATAGTATTCGTTGCAGCCACGCTAGCATTAGCAGGAATTTTAGCCAACAGCGGGCGCACTTGAGACACGTGCTGCCACTGTCTGATGAGAGGAACCTGCACCCAAGGATCGATCGCATCGGGCAAAATAAACGAAAAAGTCCGATTAGGATTAGACGTGAAGGTAAAAAATAGCGACAAGCAGATGCAAAACCCCCAAAAGCGGCGAAACTGCGAAGACGAAGGGAAAGGAAACACCGCATTCGGAAAACGTAAGATTGTTTGTTCTCCCCTCCTAATTCTATCTTCTTCCTGTTGACGGCCAGCCCACCACAGGATTGCCCCGTAAAACAGCCCCGGAACCACAGTCATCGCATAGCGAATATTAATCGCCAGCACCGATTCTCCTTTAGCTAAAAATAGCTTCAGCAGCGGGAAGCCTGCGATCGTCCAAGATGCGGGCGCTACTGCAGGAACCAAGGCTAACGGCAACCACTGACCCAGTAGGTATCTAATCTTACCAAAAAGTGGCGTAAATAGCTCAGTCACCAACCGCCCGGGATTGCTAACCATTCCCCAAAGAATTTCCAGCGTCGAAGCTTCATCTCCATCGGCATATTGACCGAAGCGTTCCATCATAAACCGCTGGGAGATATCCGCAGAAAACAAAGGCATAATCAGATTGGTTAGGGCGATCGTGTAACCAAAACTGAGAATGCAGACAGCCAAACCAGTCCGAGGGTAGCGCCGGCTCAAAATCATGTAAGCCCCCACCCCAAACAAAACAATTCCCGAATCTTCTCGCACGGCCAAAATTAGAGTGGCGAGCATCCCAAACATCGGCCACCAGCGCTTCTCCATCGCCAGCAGCAAGCCGAAGACATAAAGCGGAATTTGACAAACATCGTGAAAATTGCCCAAAGTCGGGCCGATAACGGCGTTAGCTGCGTAATAGCTCACGACAATTGTCGCCGACAGTCGCGGTTCTAGATAGTGTCTGGCGAGAGCGTACAAAACTAAACCAGCCGCCGTAATTAAAGTCACCTGCAACACCGTCAAAGTAACAGGAGAGGGGAACAGCGAGTAAATTGGCAGCCACAGCATCAGCGCTGGGGTGAAATGCTGCCCCAACCGATAGTAAGATACAGACGGGAGCTGATTTTGGTGAACCACGTTAGTGGACAAAGCCGAAGACAGGGAACTTTCAAACAAGTGACCCCGAGTGCCGTTCCAAAAAAGTTGATTGAAAATGCCTTGGTCGTATGTAGCGTAAAAGCTGTAGTAGCGGTGCAGCGTCAGCAGCAGGCACAGCACAAAAAAGGCGGCCGCCACTTGAACCACTACCCGCAGCGACTCATTTTTCTTCCATCTCAAAAATGTCATTGGCCCGCCGTAATGAAATCATCGGACAATAGCATAAATCTAAAGTAAGTATTAAATTAAAGTAGATAGTGAAATAACTCGGCTCCGTAATGGTCAATTATTTTCACCCGATCGAAAAAGTCAACAGCGTCAATCCAACATCCGGCACCGACGACACCGACTGTTCTCCCGAACAGCCGACCAATCCTGCACCGCTTTTACAGCTTTTGCTGTTCGTAGACAAGCGTCCCTCTTCCAGGGAACAGACCAGACACATCCGCAAGTCCCTACAGGATTTGAAGGCAGAGTGCGACTTTGAGCTTCAAGTCATCGACGTAGGAGAACAGCCGGATTTAGCCGAACACTTTAAACTCGTAGCCACTCCCTCGCTGCTCAAAATTCATCCTGAGCCCCGACAAACTCTCGCCGGCAGCAATTTGATCGCCCAACTCGAACACTGGTGGCCCCGCTGGAAGCGTTCTGTAGAAGAATGTGCAGCTCAGCAGCAGTCTGCCTCGGCTCTGGCTGCCAATCTGGTAGATCCAAAACCCATCTATTCCGTTGCTTGCGCCACCGAACTCGTACAGCTTGCGGATGAAGTTTTTCGGCTCAAACAGGAAAAAGAACACCTGCAAGAGCAGTTGCAGTTGAAAGACAGGATTATTGCGATGCTGGCTCACGACTTGCGAAATCCCTTGACAGCAGCATCTTTGGCTTTGGAGACTTTGGAGTCAAATCAGAAGGTGAAGGAAGGGCAAAAGTCCCGTTTGACACCGACTCTGGCGGCTCATTTGATGAAACAAGCCCGCCGCCAAATCCGAATTGTCGATCGCATGATTACAGATATCCTGGAAGCAGCACGGGGTACTAACGCTCAACTCCACATTGAACCCAAAAAAATCGAACTGAGGGCGATTTGTCAAGATGTAATCCTGCAATTTCAAGACAAATTTCAGGCTAAAAGTCTGAATTTAGAAACAGACATTCCCGCAGATTTGCCCTTGGTTTATGCCGATCCCGATCGCATCAAACAAGTCATAGTCAACCTGCTGGACAACGCCAGCAAGTACACCCCAGAACAAGGAACTGTTAATCTTTCTATTCTTCACCGCACCGCTTACAAAGTTCAAGTCAGCATTTGCAACAGCGGCCCGGGAATTCCCGAAAAAGATTGTGCGAGCATTTTTGAAGACAGCTATCGCTTGCAGCGAGATAAATCAACAGACGGTTACGGCATTGGGCTGTCTTTGTGTCAAGGCATCATCCGCGCCCACTACGGTCAAATTTGGGTAGACTCAGTACCCGATCGAGGCAGTTGTTTTCACTTTACCTTGCCCATTCAAAAGTAATAATTAGTTGTTAGGAATGAAAAATATATAACTTGCACAATTAAAGCCCAGAAGCCTTGATGCGAGATAGAGTATTCCTCAATTAGTCACCTTATTTATTTTTCATTCCTTAGTTGTTAGTTGTGATTCATGCCCTATGCCCTATGCCCTATGCCCTATGCCCTATGCCCCATGCCCTATGCCCTATGCCCCATTCCCTAAAGTTTAACTCGATCGCAGTGCAGCGATAATCTGTTCGTTTGCCTTGGGAAAAGTAAACTGGTCAATTTCGTCGAGTGTCACCCAGCGAATTTCATCGCATTCGATCGTTTGCGGTTCCCCGCTGATGTAGCGGCAGTGGTGGACGTAGAGCCTCACTGTAAATTTAGTATAGTCGTGGTCAATTGTAATCAAGCGATCGCCCACTTCCACGACAATCCCCAACTCCTCCATAATTTCCCTTTGTATGCAAGCTTCGATCGTTTCTCCCGGCTCTATTTTACCGCCCGGAAACTCCCAAAAACCGCCATGCAGTCCGTGTTGTCGGCGCTTGTCAATCAAAATTTGTTGTCGGTCATTCCAGATCGCAGCAACGCCGATAACTTTGTGGGCCAAAGGAGTAAGAGACATATTAATTAGGAATGGGAATGGGGAATTGGGAATTGGGAATTGGGAATTGGAAAATAATATCAATAATTATTTTATTATTTCATCTAAAGTCAACAATTCCATAATCTAAAATCTAAAATCTAAAATTTTAAGCCCCCATCTTCCGAAGGGGGCTTGACACTTGTACAACTTAAATGTTAATAATCAACTAATCATCCGAACCGTGTCTTTCGCTAGCTTGAATCGACTTTTCAAAAGTCATTCGCTGTTCGGCATTTTTGAGAAAATAGCCGCTAATCATAGCCGAGGCGAGCAATCTACCCAAATGTTCGCGACTGGTAGTCACTGTCACCCCGAAATGTTCCGAAGGTAAATTCCCCAAAAGCCCGACAATATTTCGCTCCATTACTTGAAACACTTCGTGAGAAGTCGGCTTGGACAACTGAGAAACAGTGTCGGGGGCCATTGACTGCACGTATTGCCATAATAAATTAGCATTTTCTCCGTCTTCTTCAAAGAATTCAGGGGATTTATTAGATGAGTTGCTCACGAGTACCTCCGTTTCAGAGACAGCTTGTTATTTTAGATGCGGGCGGTTAAATTAAATAACCGTTATTCGATCGCTGCTGCTATTTATTACCAAGTAATTACTAATGTAGCAGGACAGTCGCAGCAACCAAGTGGGTACAACCGAATTAAAGGCGGCGGTTTTTACGATTTTAGATTGGAAAATGGCGATCGGGCATTTGGGACCGATCGCCATTCCCCGAATACCAGGGGTTTCAAGCCCTTACTCAGGTCGGCAGATTGTGATAAGAACCGAGTTTAAATCTCTGTTCTTATCACTTCGCCCTCAACTGTCAACTGTCAACTGTCAACTGTCAACTGTTGACCTAGCTGGCAAGATAATCGTTGATATCTTGCTTGCGCTTGCGGAGTTTGGTTAAAGCTTCCCGTTCAATTTGACGCACCCGTTCCCGACTGATATTCAGACGATCGCCTATTTTTGCCAAAGTTAAAGTTTGCCCGTCTTCTAAACCGAACCGCAAAGCAAGGACTTCTCGCTGTTGCTGAGTCAGTTCCGCCATTAGGTGGTCTAAGTCAGTCCGCAGGGAAGCTTGCAGGGCAAAATCTTCTGGAGTAGTACCCGTATCTTCCAACAAATCGCCCAACTCAGTATCTTGATTGTCTCCCACGCGCAAGTCCAGTGAAAGTGGCAGGCGCGCGCGATCGAGATATTCGCGAATTTGCTTGGGAGTCAAATCTAACTCTGACGCCAATTCAGCAGCAGTAGCCGCGCGGCCGAGCTGTTGAGCTAGCAGGCGCTGAGCCTTTTTTATTTTGTTGAGCTTTTCGGTAATGTGGATCGGCAAGCGGATGGTGCGACCTTTTTCGGCGATCGCCCGAGTAATTGCTTGACGAATCCACCAATAAGCATAAGTTGAAAATCTGTAGCCCTTAGTCGGGTCAAATTTTTCTACTCCCCGCTGCATCCCGATCGTACCTTCCTGAATGAGATCGAGCAAATCTACGTTGCGCTTGATGTATTTCTTGGCAACAGACACTACCAGGCGGAGATTGGCTTCCACCATTTGGCGCTTGGCCCTTTCCCCGTTCTCGATCGTCCGCTGCAACTGTGCCTCAGACAGCCCGACTGTCTGTGCCCATTCAGCCGCCGTCGGGTCGCGGCCTAACTCTTCGGCTAAAATATTTTTTTCCTGATGCAGTGCGGCTGAGCGCTGTACCTGTTTCCCGTAGAGTATTTCTTGCTCATGGGTCAACAGCGGAACGCGACCGATTTCCCGCAAGTAAGCGCGAACAGAATCTGTATCTGAGGACTTAAGAGTTTTCATGAGCTTTTCCCGCTGAGGATCTGTGCCTCTAAAGGTTTGCGGCGTAGCAAACCCCTAGCTTTAGCTGGGAAGGAAAGCGGGCGGGGACTTGCGCTTTCCTTCCATTTAAAGAGGCTTAATTTTATGGTAGCTAGCTGTTACTCCCAGTCAGAACCGTCTCAGGTTAGGTTTTGGTTGGAGGTACACAATGCTACTTATGTTAAGAATCTTAACATTTCTGAGAGCAGTTGACTACATTTCTTTACATTTATTTCAGGGAAGCCTGCACTCTTGCTACGAGAGTACCCGCAAACAAGCTTTGTAGTTGCATCATGGTAAACAAAATCGGGCAAATCTCAGAGAGGGAGAGTTGACAGTTGACAGTTGACAGTTGACAGTTGACAGTTGACAGTTGACAGCCAACAGGTGGCAAAAGACAAGGGTTGACTGATGGGCGTTGCTTAATTGGGGTATGAAAATGGATCGCTTGAAAATTCAGAACATTGACTGACTGTCTGATTTCATTTTTTACATTGAGTCGTTCATACCGTTGCAGCAGCAACACCGACCAATAACCAATGATTAATGACCAATGACTAATGACCAATGACTAATCACTAATGACTTCTTTGCCGTTGAGCTTCGTACAAGATGAGGGCTCCGGCGATCGACACATTTAGAGATTCTACGCCACGGCTCAGGGGGATTTGGATTTGTCGATCGGCTAAACTTCTCAATTCTGGGGACAATCCAGAACCTTCGTTGCCCAAAACGATCAGAGTCGGCACTCGCAAATCAACTTCCCAATAAGTCAAACTGGCGCCGGCAACGGTTGCTAAAATTTGCATTCCCCGATTTTTATACCCGGATACTTCCGTGGTTAGATCGGGAGTGACTGCTACTGGCAGCTTAAACCAAGCTCCTGCTGAGGCGCGCAGCACCTTGGGATGGTCTAAATCAGCGCTGTCTGAACTCAGCAGCAAGCCGTCGGCATTAGCAGCAGCGGCGGTGCGGACGATCGCCCCCAAGTTGCCAGGATCTTGGATTGTTTCTAAGGCTATTCCTAAAGTTGAGATTTCTGCGGGTTGTGTTGCGGTACGGGGTGCGGTGGCGATAATACCGTCGGGTTGGACTGTAGTGGCGATCGACTCTAAGACTTTTGCACTGACTAATTCTGTGCGATCGGCTAAACTAACAATTTGCTCCCACACTTCGGCGTGGCGATCGAGCCATTCGGGAGTGCAGCAAACCGTTGCTAACGGATATTTGGCAGCACAAGCTTCTTCTAGCAAATGCGTACCTTCGAGTAGAAATAATTGTTGTTCCCTGCGTCCCTTAGAGCTGTGCAGCTTGCGGATTTCTTTGACTAAGGGGTTTTGAATACTTGTCAGCATTGTTTAATTCAGCAGAGCGAATGGGGTTATTACCTGTATCGGGATTAACCCCAAACTTTTTTCTGCCTTGGGAATGCGGAACCCGGGACTTGAACCCGGAAGGCTTGCACCACATGAACCTGAATCATGCGCGTCTACCAATTCCGCCAGTTCCGCATTGGTCACGAATTACTACTGTGCACTATGTTTGTGCGTCTGTCAAGTGTTTTTTGCAATTAAATTTTAATTCAGGGCCCGCCACCTCAACCACCGCCAAAAACTCAGAATTGCCACAAAAATTCAAAATCTCAAACCCAAAACTGCCTAACCCCAGTACGATCGATCTAGTTAGCAAAAAATAAGTAAAAACACTACCGGAGTAAATTATATGGATCTGGTCGTACTCCAGAACTGGCTGGACAACATCTCCTTTGCCATCTTGTTCGCAACAATGCTCATTTACTGGGTGGGAACAGCATTCCCCGGCATTCCCTACCTCTGGGCCTTGGGCACCGCAGGGATGGCTGTCGCCAACCTCTCCATCGCCGCTTTACTCGGTTCTAGGTGGATAGAAGCCGGCTACTTCCCACTCAGCAACCTTTACGAATCCCTATTTTTCTTAGTTTGGGGAATCACCGCCATCCACCTAGTCGCGGAAAACATGAGCCGTTCCCGCCTAGTTGGAGCAGCCACATCCCCCGTAGCAATGGCAATATCCGCCTTTGCAGCCCTGACTCTGCCCGACACCATGCAATCGGCAGAGCCCCTAGTACCCGCCCTCAAATCCAACTGGCTGATGATGCACGTTAGCGTCATGATGATCAGTTACTCAACTTTAATGGTAGGAGCATTGCTGGCGATCGCATTTTTAATCGTCACCCGCGGCCAAAAAATCGAACTCACAGGTAGTTCCTTCGGCACCAACGGCAACCGCAACGGCAACTACCGCCTGCAACGCCCACAAAATCCCGAACCTCAAACCCTCGAAACCGTAGGCGACAGCGCCTTAGCTTTCAGCGAACCCTCTTTCAACTCCAACAATAACGGTTTTGGCGCCACCGCAGTCCTAGAATCAGCAACAGTTCAAACCGCATCAACCGCCGCAACTCAAACCTCAGAACTTCTCTCGCCCCAGCGCTTGAATCTAGCAGAAACTCTTGATAATATTAGCTATCGCATCATCGGTTTAGGATTTCCCTTACTGACAGTTGGGATTATTGCCGGTGCCGTTTGGGCTAACGAAGCTTGGGGATCTTACTGGAGTTGGGATCCGAAAGAAACTTGGGCGCTGATTACTTGGTTAGTATTTGCAGCCTACCTGCACGCCCGCATCACTCGCGGCTGGCAGGGAAGACGCCCAGCAATTTTAGCCGCCACAGGTTTTGTAGTAGTTTGGATTTGCTATCTAGGCGTCAATCTGTTAGGTAAAGGTTTACATTCCTACGGTTGGTTTTTCTAATTTCTGAACGACAAATCAGTCCCAGAGAAACGGAATAAATTACCGAATAGGGATTAATATAATCTCCAGTTGTAGGCAGCTATTTTCACCAAAGTGTGTCAACTTAAGCCTAAAATCCTTTGTATCTATTCCTCTCCCTCCTTCTTAATGGCTAGGCAAGGTTACAGATAGGTACGTAGTTGGGCTTTAGCCCTCTTTATTCGTATAAAGAAAGAGGGCTAAAGCCCAACTACGTACCTTAGACCGTTACTACGTTTGATATTAAGTTGACACAAAGGCAATGCCCACTTTGTTAAACTACTAAGACTGTAAAAGTTTACTCCCTCTTCCTTCTTCCTTCATTAAAATGACAATTGATATGGACGATTCACAAATATTTCTCAAAGAAGACGATGTTTTGTCGGCTCCTACCAGCGCTTTGATGTATCAATGTACGTTCAAAGTCAACGAATATATGACCATTCTGAATTCAAGATTGCTAGAAGAAAGATTATTGTCAGACGGCATGGATTGCGAGCTGTTAAGTTCAGGAAAAGGCTGGACACAAGGAAAAGTTAGATTGCGCCTGGAGTTCATTCCCATCGAACCTGAGGTGAAAGAACAAAAAGCCCTTCCCGCCGCCCCGGAAGAATCTAACATCGCCCAAAATAACGCCGAAGATAGCTCAGACTCAGAGCAAATTGATACAAATGAGCCATTAGATGTCACCGACTCAACAGAAATAAGTAATGATTTTCCTATTTCTAGGTATCCAGACAGCAACCCCCAGAGTCGAGGAATGTGGAGCTAAGCTGCTACTTACGCGAGAGGGAAAGGAGGAAGATTTTTAAATTTCAAGTTCAGAGTTTTGAGTTGAGGAGCTTCTGATTGCATCTTTCATACTGACAGATGACAACTAATACCAAGTTAAAAAATCCTTGGTACAACACTCTTAGTTGAGTTTGTCTACTCAAATATTGTCGGTGGTGCGTCGCTCGATCTATTTTCTGTATTTTGTTGGGTACGATTGATCGATCCACACCCTACGACTACTGTCAACTGTCAACCATTCGACAACGCTGACTGACAAGCTGTCAACTGTCAACTGTCAACTGTCAACTGTAATGCCTGAATCTTCCAATTGGACGCACCTCCACGCTCAACTGCACCGGACACTGCTGAAACGACAAATCTTGCCCTCAAATCAGGGATTGTTAGTAGCAGTATCCGGCGGGCAAGATTCTCTGTGTACGCTCAAATTACTGCTGGATTTACAGCCCAAATGGGGGTGGAATCTAGCCATTGCTCACTGCGATCATTGCTGGCGTTCTGATTCCCAATCTAATGCAAATCATGTAGAAAATTTAGCTAAAAATTTCGGAATATCCTACTATTTGCAAACGGCATCGGACATTCCTAAAACCGAAGCAGCCGCCAGACAGTGGCGGTATCAAGCTTTAACCGAAGTTGCGATCGCCCACAACTACCCCTACATTGTCACAGGCCACACAGCCAGCGATCGCGCGGAAACACTCCTCTACAACCTAATTCGCGGCAGCGGCGCCGACGGACTTTCTGCCCTGACTTGGACGCGCCCCCTTGCCGATTTTCGATTGGGGGATTCTGAGGAAAATCATAACTCCCAAATATCTGCCGATTTGCGATCGCACAATCTAGATACAACTCCCAAGTCTAAAATCTACTTGGTTCGTCCTTTGCTGGAAATAACTCGATCGCAAACCGGTCAATTTTGTCAAGAGCAAAAACTACCAATTTGGGAAGATTCCACCAATCAAGATTTGCAATATGCGCGCAACCGAATTCGATCGCAATTATTGCCTTATTTAGAAACTCATTTCAACCCAAAAGCCCAACAAGCCCTCGCCCAAACAGCCGAGCTGCTGCGCGCCGATGTCGAATATCTCGAAATAGCAGCCAGTGAATTACTACAGCGAGCCATCTCTCCAATTACAGATAACCCGCAGTTGCAAATTCAACTCCCCGTCAAGTTAAATCGCCCAATTTTACAAACAGCACCACTGTCATTGCAGCGGCGAGCAATGCGACAGGTATTGCTACAAATATTGCCCTGTGCACCCAGTTTTGACAGCGTAGAAAAACTCACCAGCTTAATCGCAGCGCCCAACCGATCGCAAACCGATCCATTTCCTGGAGGAGCAATCGCCAGAGTTGAAAATTCTTGGATCGCGATCGATATTTAATTTTAGGCGCTTGGCAGAAAACTCGAAACAGCTTGCCGCAGATCCGAAACAACCCGATCTTGCTGCTCTCCAGTTTGCTGTACGCGATCGAGTTCTCCCCCCACCGCTTCCAGCTTTTGGCGCAGCCCGCTCAAATTGTCCTGCACCGGTTGCAACATTTCTTGATAAACATTCACCCGGCCCCAGAGTTCCGCCATAGCACCTTTCTGGTTGAACAAATTCTGCTCTAACTGCTTAAGTTCATTGCGTTTCGCTTCACTTTCCCCCTGAAGGCGGTTGAAATTTCCCTCAATTTGAGATATTCCTTCCCGTACCTGCTGAATTTCGGTTTCCAGCCGTTGCAATTCTTGGCTTTGCTGCTGGCGTTGAGTATTGAGCTGTGTGACGATCGGCCCCAAATCAATCTCACCGGGTGCTGTTTTTTGAGGATTAGCAGTACCCAAGCGACGCCAAAGCACTGCCTGATGCTGCTTCAAAACATTTTCCCGTTCCTGCAAGCGGAGGCGCTGTCCCACCAAAGTTTCATTCAACATCTGATAACTTTCGAGTTCATCGGCCATTTCATTTTCCAAAGCCATGCGATCGTACTCGGAAGCCGCTTGAATTTTGGCTTGCAGCTCCTCGATTGTCTCCCGCTGGAGAGTCAACTCCTCCTCTTGATCGTTAACAAACCGGAACACCTTTTCCAAATCCTCTTGCAGGTGTTGCACCAGCCCCTGTAATTCCTCAACCGGCATCTGCTCCAGAGCAGACACATCTACTACCTGCTCCACAGCCCCAGCACCCGAACCAGACGCCAACCCGGAGATTTGCTGGTACATAGCCTCAACAGCCTTCACCTGCACAGACATAGACTGAGCCTGCTCTTGCTTAGCGCTGAGGGTACACTGCTGCCCTTTGAGTTGGGCCCGAGCTTGCGCCAAAGCATCTTGGGATTGATACCACTCCTGCCAGCGGCTTTGGAGGCTCTGATTTTGTCGATCGACCTCTTCCTGCTGTTGCTGAGCGTTTGCCCGTTTTTGCTCCAACTGCTGCCAGTGCAAATCCAGAATTGCCTGCTGAGCGCCCACAACACCAAAAGACTGATTCAGTTGCTCCCGAACTCCTTGGGTCGCAGAAATTGCTCCTCCCAGCTTGTTCATCAACTCCTGAATCCTCCGTGCCTGTTGCTCGTCAACAACTGCCCCCTGAGGAGCCTGAGACTGCTGCTGGGTAACCTGCTGCTGTTCGCCCCGCAACTGTTCCCAAGCCGTCTCCATCTCCGTGCGGCTGCGATCGACCTCTTCTCGCAGTCGGTTAGCTTCATCTCGAGTATTTTCAATTTCCGAGCGTTGAGCCTCCAGACGCTCCAACTCCTCCTCCATTTGAGCCAACTGCTCTTCGCGGGCTTGCATTTCCATTTCCCGGCGATTGAGTTCCTGACTCGAAAACGTCAGAGAAGCCTTCCACTGCTCAATTTCCTCTTCCTTATCCTTAAACTTGTCCTGCAAGCGGGAGAAATTTTGCAGAATGCTCACCAACTGGCGGGCAGCCTCCTGAATCCGCTGCACTTGCTTGTTAGCGCTCAACTCCACCAGCACCAGCGTGCCGTCGTTAAACTTATTAGCTTCCTCAACTGGGATCGCGTCATCGCCCGGTACGGCGCTCCAGTTGTGTTCGCCCCGCTGACAAGCTAGCAGTTTCAGTTCAGCCTTACCGCCACCGAGACCAAAGCCGCTTCTCTGTTTTTGTACTTCTGCTAGATACAGCACACTAATAGTCCTCTCTTTGGTGTCGTTTGCCCGATCGGGAATAGCATCGTTTTCCAACTGTCTTCAGCACTCGCCGACAGCACTGCTTCTCTGGCACTGCGTCTAGAAAGCACTGCCGCCGCCTGCTTTCTGAACCAATGGGAGAGCAGTATCAATGCCGCTTGATTCAAGACTAGCAAAACTGGGGGGACTGCCATAGCCCAAAGCCGAAAAAGATCAGTCAGTCAAAAACTTTCATTGATTGTATCAGGCTTTCGGTGCGGGTCGATCGCCATCTCGTCCTTTAATTACCCAAAGCGGGTCTCCTCCGCAGGCAGACTAGGGATTTGAACCGCACTGCCTTAGAATAGTGGAATCACGCGAGCCGGTGACTGAGCCACAGGCGAGCAAAAAGGTCAATGGTTTAAAACAGAACTCAACCGCCAAGAGTAGCAGCGCACGATAAACGTCAAAATTTTGGCGATCGAAGACTTGAACCAGTCGTCCCTGCCAGCGTTGCAGTACGTCAAAAACAGAAAATCGCCCTTTCGTCAATTCCTAATTGTGCCAGTGGCATCAAGCCCGTCAATTATTGGCAGAAACTAAAGTCAATGTCAGTAACTCAGCTCTCTCATAGACTGAGCTTGTAAGAAATTGCAAGCTGTGCTGACCAGACCCCTGTTACAAGGAGACGTTATTTAGGTCACGATACCGGAGAATGCGACGCTAGTTTTCCGCTCTATCGTTTGCAGTCAAACAAACTTAAAGTCACTCTCGTTAGTGCTGCAAACTTAACAAGCCTTTATAACCAGGTCGAAGCGAACATTACACGCAAGTGGAGGGACACAACAATGTCCAATTTTATTTTCGTAGTTGACACCAACAAAAAACCACTCACACCTTGCAAGTCGTCAATGGCTCGTAAGTTGCTGACGGCTGGTAAAGCGGCTATCTTCAGAAGATTCCCGTGTACCATTATCCTCAAAAAGGCAGTAACAGCAACCATTGAATCAATTACTCTCAAATTAGATCCAGGTTCCAAAACTACTGGCATTGCATTATTGCAAGGTGAAAAAGTAATTTTTGGTGCTGAATTAACTCATCGCGGTCAAACTATCAAAGCAAGTCTTGAGTCCCGTCGTTCACTGCGTCGAGGAAGGCGAAACCCTAATACTCGTTACCGCCAAGCAAGGTTTTTAAACCGTACCCGCAAAAAAGGTTGGTTGGCACCATCCTTGCAGCACCGGGTAGAAACCACCCTGACTTGGGTTGAAAAATTACGCAGGCTTGCACCTATCGGTTTAATTGTTCAAGAGCTGGTCAGATTTGACTTGCAACAATTAGAAAATCCTGAAATTTCAGCCATTGAATACCACCAAGGCGAACTACAGGGTTACGAAGTTAGGCAATATTTGCTTAACAAATGGAACCGAAAATGTGCTTACTGCGACGCCGAAAATGTACCATTGCAAGTTGAGCATATTCATCCCAAATCTCAAGGCGGAAGCAATCGAATTTCTAATCTTTGCCTTGCTTGTCAGAAATGCAACCAGAAGAAAGGTACTCAGAAGATTGAACAATTCTTAGCAAAGAAACCTGACATTCTGAGTCGAATTCTTACACAATCCAAGCGCCCCCTAAAGGATGCTGCTGCGGTAAATTCGACTCGATGGACGTTATTTGGTCACTTAAAAGAAACGGGGTTGCCTGTTTTAACTGGCTCAGGTGGACTGACCAAGTTCAATCGTAGTCGGCTGCAACTACCTAAAACTCATTGGCTTGATGCTGCTTGTGTCGGTCAAGTTGAAGCGCTAGAATTATTAACAAATAAGCCACTGCTAATCAAGGCAACTGGACACGGAACCCGTCAAATGTGTCGCACAGACAAATTTGGCTTTCCATCTCGGTACATTCCTCGAAACAAGTTTGTTAAAGGCTTTCAAACTGGTGACATCGTAAAAGCAATCGTCATCAGTGGCAATAAAATAGGTGAATATGTTGGTCTGGTTGCAGTTAGAACGACAGGTTCGTTCAACATCTCAGCATCAGAATTGGTGCAAGGAATTAGCCATAAATACTGCAAAATAGTTCACAGAAAAGATGGCTACAGTTACGCATATTAGGATTGACGGGGACTGAAGTCCCCCTTATAGCTTCCCTCTCAAGGCTAAAGCCATTGAGTTTCCCGCATCCCGTATTAATTTTTATGAGCGCGATCGCACAGTCTTTCCGATTTCAAACGCCAACGGTTTTAAGGAGGATACTTTAGCTGCATGCAGGGAAATTTGAGTGAAATTGACATCCGCAGCATCCTGCAATTAATTGAGTTAGGTCAGCGCACCGGAGAACTGTTCGTAGAGGCCTACAGCTTCATCGGCAACTCGGGTAATCTACCTACCCAGCGCTCCCCTGCGGGACAATCCTGGTATGTTTTCTGCTTCAACGGTCAGATTATTTATGCTACCCAGAGTGCGGGCAGTTTGTTTCGCTTGCGCGACTACCTGCGCCGCTACAAAGCAGACACCGCCCTCGACAAAATCCAAGTTCCCTATATGGCATCTACCAATGCCCCAGAATACGCGTACCTGTGGGCTTTGCTAGAAAACCACATTCTCACCCCAGCTCAAGGGCGCAACATCATCCACAGCATGATCCACGAAACCCTGTTTGACTTGCTCAGCCTCCACCAGGGTTCCTTCACTTTTGAAATGGGAGCGGCATTGGCTCCTCAACTCACCAGCTTAGACATTAGCTCGCTGCTGGCGAAGATTGTCCAACAGGTGCAGCAGTGGAAGCAGTTTCACCCTCACATTCAGTCGCCCAACCAATGCCCGATAATTTCAGATCCCGCCCAGCTCCGAGTCGCGCTGCCTGCCAATACCTTTAATACTCTCAGACGCTGGGCTGACGGTCACACTTCGATCCGCCAAATGGCGCGCTACCTCAACCGAGACGTGCTGACTGTGGCTAAGGCGATTTACCCTTTCGTGCAGCAGGGATTGGTGCAAGTATTTTTCCAGCCTTCTGTTGCCCCGGTCAACAACAAAATAGAATGGTCTTCTCCGGAAACCAAGGTCAAGAGAGTTGTCTGTATAGACGATGACAATGTGATTCGCAAAACAGTTGAGTCAATTTTAAACGAACAGGGTTACGAAGCTACTGGTATCAGCAATCCCCTCGAAGCCCTGAGTTTGGTTTTTAAACTCAAACCCGATTTAATTTTGTGCGACATCGCCATGCCCGAACTCGACGGCTACGAAATTTGCGCGATGCTGCGAAGTTCTAGTGCTTTCCGGCACACGCCCATTGTCATGTTGACAGGGATCGACGGATTTATCGATCGCGTTCAAGCCCGCATGGCGGGGGCGACTGACTACTTCACCAAACCTTTTGGCGAAAGCGAGTTATTAATGCTGGTAGAAAAATATGTAGGCCCGGGCTATCCTCCGGCCAATCTCTCGGAAAAATTATTAAGCCGATCGCTAGAACAGGAATTTTGACATTCCCCTGGCTAAAGCCGAGGGGATTCTTGATTCATAGACTCAACTTGCCGATGCAGAATTACTTCAACATCAGTAGCGGTCAATTCTCCACAAGCGTTCGGATCTAAGATCCAAGTTCCGACGTGCCCCGTCGTACTTAATCCCCGACTCAGGATGTTTCTAGCTGCGTTATAGTCACGGTCTAGCACGCATCCACACTGACAAACGTGCGTTCGCGTTGATAGACTCTTCTTAACAATTGTCCCACAGCTAGAGCATTCTTGACTTGTTCCATTGGCTGGCACGGCAACTGTAATTCTTCCGAATACTTTACCGAAATACTCTATCCATGTTCGGAACATATACCAAGATGCGTCGTTAATGGATTTAGCTAGACAGTGATTCTTCACCATATTTTTAATCCTCAAATCTTCGTAGGCTACACAGTCGTTAGACTGGATAACGCATCTTGCCAATTTCACAGCAAAATCTTTGCGCTGTCTACTTATTTTGAGGTGGCGCTTGGATAGAGTCACTCTAGCTTTTTTTCTGTTCTGTGAATCCTTGACTCGTTTTGAAACTCGTCTTTGGGCTTTTTTTAGTCTGCGCTCTCCCTTGTGGAGAAAACGCGGATTTTCGACTGTAACACCATTAGAGTCTGTATAGAACTCTTTTAGTCCTACGTCTAATCCAATGGAATTGCCTGTGACTTCAATCCTTTCATTTCGGTCAATTTGAATGCAAAACTGGACGTAATGCCCGTCTGCTCGCCTCATTAAGCGTACTCGCTTGATTTGAGTAACCTGATATAAATGTAAGTCGCGCGTTCCTTTTAATTTGAGTTTCCCGATTCCCTTCTTGTCGGTAAAAGTGATGGATTTTCGGTCTGTTGTCAGACGCCACCCGGTCGTTTTGTATTCGACTGAGCGGTTGTCTTTCTGGAATTGCGGAAATCCCTTTTTCCCAGGAGTTTTCTTTTTACAGTTGTCGTAGAATCGGGCGATTGCCGACCACGCTCTTTCTGCGCTAGATTGCCGAGCCATGCTGTTCAACTCATCGCAAAACGGAAATTCTTTTGCTAAAACAGCACTGTACTTATTCAAGTCATATTTATTAACTTTTGAGTTATCCATCCAAAAGCGCAATGCTTTGTTACGGATGAACTGCGCTGTTCTAATTGCTTCGTCTACAGCGTCAAACTGCTGCTTTTTACCGTATGCTTTGAATTCAAAAACTAGCATGACTTCGAGGTCATCACGATATTCTTATGCTAGCAGCGCCAGCTTAATACGATCGACTTTGTTCACAAAACTTGACAAGTATGTGCTGTGGCCTAAATTAGGAGAAAGCCGTCCTAGAAGGACGGGGTTTAAAGCCCAAGTTCGGGATAAGCCAATAAATTCCGCACTGATGGCACGATTGGAGCTTTTTTGTACCGAAGCAACCCGCTCGCTGTCGGGACAGTCACAGAGAGAAAGCTTTCTGTCTGCGGGCGATCGCGCCATAAACTAGAATATATAAATTCGCGCGCTGGCCGTCCGGCGTCTGTAAAACTCAGTTCAATTTCTCGATCTCTGTCGGGCCGAAGTCGCTCAAAGTGCAAATATAATAGACTTGTTCTCCACTTGCAGCCGATCGCCAAAACAGATGGGCAGTTAGACCGCCGAACTTCAAGAAGGTTCTCAAGTACAAATCATGGGAGCATCTCAGTTTTGCATTTTTTGATGTGCTTTGTTTTGAGACGTTAAATCTTAAAGGAATGCAACGCCTTTGGGAACGCAAAATCTCTGATTTAGCTTGTGGGGAGTTTCTGAAAATTGTGAAATAGGCTGCTCAGAAAAAAGATAAGCAGGTGATTTTTATTGATCGATGGTATAGCGGTTCTCAGAAAGATGAGGTACGTTGTTGGGCTTGGGCCCTCTAGTCTGGATGGTTATGTAAGTTCTCAGTCATACCTCATCTTTTTGAAAAAGGCTATATCCATCCAGTAAGACTTGTTCAAATTGTGGTCATGTCCTAACAGAATTAGATTTGTCGATAAGAGAATGGCGTTGTCCATCTTGTCAGTCAGTAAATGGACGAGATGAAAACGCAGCTAAAAATAACTAACTTGCTGGTTTTTCTTGGCATCGACCGCTAAGCTAGGCGATGTGAGACAGGCCAAAACCTGCAATTGCTGTTCGATCTTAGAATCGCCGCGCGTTTACGCCCCCGGAGCATCTTAAAAAAAGGACGGTTATAGTTATGTTTCATAGACCGAGCTCCAATATTCCTCCCAACACCGACTTGAGTACGGGTACGATGTGGGTTTCCCAGAGAGAAGAATTATGATTAGTGGCAGCCCAGACTTTATATTACCAGGACAAGGTATAGATCAGGCTCCGGAATTCCAAGAACTAGAAACTCCCGAAGGCGAGCTGCACCTGCGGTTCTACGTTCCTTCGGGGAACGAGTTCGCACTGCCGGCGACAGGGATTAGAGAGGTGCTATCCCCCTCCCCAGACCGAATGACACCCATTCCCAACGTTTCCTCATTGCTTTTAGGTACGCTAAACATGAGAGGACGAGTGATTTGGGTGGCAGATCTGGGCCAATTTCTGGGGGACCAAACACCTCTGAACACCGATCGACCCGAAATCCCGATCGTGGCTGTGGAAGACCAAGATACGATTTTGGGGCTGGCAGTCGATCGAATTGTGGGGATGGACTGGCTCGACGTAGACCAACTGCACTCTCAGAACAATGCACCAGACGGCATGATTCCATTTCTGAGGGGAGAATGGATGTTAGGTGCACCAGCTCAGAAAGTGCTCCGACTGCTAGATCAAGTGAAAATTCTGCGCTCTGCGCGGTGGGCAGCGTGAAATCGATTTTAGATTTGCGATTTGCGATTTTCGATTGGGGTCTAATATCAACAGTCACAGGACTTGAGGCACGCATCTAAACATTCAAGCAAGATAAAAATCTAAAATCTCAAATCTAAAATCTAAAATCAAAAGAGGGCGGCAAATGGCAACAAGTACCAACTTTCAGCAGGACTACCAACGGGCAGAAGCGGCCTACATGGATGGCAACTATTCAGAAGCTGCGGCCCTAGTTTATCAATTAGTAGAAGATTTTCCCGAAGACCCCAGCGCTCGCTTGCTATGCGGGCACATCTACTGCTACGGACTGCAACAGTATGAGGTGGCACGGGAACAGTACATGGTGGTGCTGAGCCTGAGTGACGACCCGAGTTTGGTCGAACACGCTCACGGCGGTATTAGCCACACAGACCAATTTTTATCCGGAGAACTGCACACGGAAAGTTTCGAGGCTTTGTCTGCGGAAACTGAATTGGAATTCTACCCAGACTTGTCTATGGAGGAAGGGTTGGAAGACCCGGATTTAGCACTTTTCCAAGGGAATTCTCCATCCATGTCCTATGGGAGTCAATCGCCACAGGACATGGAAAACGAGGACTTGGCAGATTTGGGCATGAGCGGGTTGGAGTGGGAACCACAAGACAGCAGTGCTGCAACTTCTATCGAAGATTCAACGAACCCCTTTGCTGGCGACAGCGGCGGAATGGCAGCTTATGCTGATGCGTCCGAGCCGCTAGACATGGACGAATTCGGCTCGGACTTGGGAGATCCTTTTGGCTTAGATGACCCAGGGTTTGATGCTGGTGACTTGTCTGATAGCAAAGTTTCTGGTTCGAGGGCGCCTTATTCAGGAGAGTTGTTTTCAGAAGCTCCTACTCAGGTACTCAACGGTCAAAGTTTTGCTGGCTCCGAAAGCGGGAATTCCTTCGATTCGGAGCAGTTAGACTCCCCCACTGGGCCGTCTGACAATTTTGGCGAACCTTTTGCACCGCTCGATTTGCCAGACGAACTTGACTTGAATGATGACGACTACGACTATCAATCCCCGCCCGTGACCGGGCAAAATCAAGGTCAGAAGCCACCCCTGTCAGAAGAGGCAGACCCTTTTGCTCAGCCGATGTCCTCGGGTTTTGGGTCTTCTCGATCGCAAAGCAAGCAGCCCAATAATGACTCGGAATACTCGTCAAATTATTCGCTGGCGGAAGACGAAACGCTGTTGATGGGAGGTGCTGTCCCCAATTCTCAGAGTCAAAGGTCGAGCCGGGGACAATTTAATTCTGCCGATCGCTCAAACTCTAACAGCAACGGTTACGGCGACTCGGAACCACCGGCCTTTGGCTCCATGGACAGCTTTGAGCTAGATGCTTTTGATGACGACGCTTTCAGCGATTCTTTTTCTCTCGACGAAAACGAGCAAGCGACTGCTTTCGGGGCTGCCACCAAGAACAGCAGCGACTGGTCGTCAAGAACAGGGAGCACTCAAGAACACAGCGGCTTTTTAGACGAATTTGACGATTTTGACGATTTGGGCAATTTGCCGGATTTTGATATCTCAGAAGATGCCAACAGTTCGATCCTGACTAGAGGTAATACCAATTTCGGCAACTCGACCAGCGGCATGATGGGTACGAGCGGCAGCGGTCTGGACTTTGACAACAGCGACGGCTCGGCAATTCGAGACGACGAGATTTTTAGCATTTCCGGCCCTGCTGATGCGTCGGTGCCGACTTTTGCTCCGACAGAAAATGAAGCGATCGATGCTTCGGTGACTGTAGAACAGGGCGGGCTGGCTTTCTTGGAAAATGCCCCTCTGTTTACCAAACAGTTGTACACGGCGATCGGGGCTGGATTGGTTTCTCTGGTAGCTGTGGCTTTCGTGACTAATATTGCTTCCTATCAAGCTCTGAAGCAAGACAAGCCGGAGGCGATCGTTTACCTGCGCCAAACAGGCTGGGTAATGACGGCTGCCGCAGGCTTTACGAGCTTTTTGACTTCTTGGGGCATCGGCCAGTTGATCGCCAAGCAGGTACGCAAGTCCTCGGACAATTTGCAAGCTCAGTTCGATGCTGTATCTCAAGGAACTTTGGACGCTCGGGCTACAATTTACTCGGAAGATGAATTTGGCAAAATGGCTGCTAAATTCAACCACATGGCGAAGGTGATCCAAACTACGATTAGCGATACCAGACGCAAGTCTGACGAGCAGGAACAGGCAAAAGAAGACTTGCAGCGCCAAGTGATTCGCTTGCTAGATGACGTGGAAGGAGCGGCTCGGGGTGACTTGACGGTGACGGCGGAAGTGACGGCAGACGTTTTGGGTGCTGTTGCTGACTCGTTTAACTTGACAATTCAAAACCTGCGCGAAATCGTCCATCAGGTGAAGCAGGCGGCTCGGGAAGTTAGCAAAGGCGCTACGGATAGTGCGAAGTTTGCGGGCGATTTGTCTTCTGATGCGCTGCGGCAGGCTGAGGAACTGGCGGCGACGCTGAATTCGGTGCAAGTCCTCACCGATGCGATTCAGCGGGTCGCAGAGAGTGCTAGAGAGGCGGAAGAAGTGGCCCGGGGCGCGGCGGCAACGGCTCTGAAAGGCGGTGAGGCTGTGGAGCGGACGGTGGCCGGGATTTTGGAAATTCGAGAAACGGTAGCAGAAACCACGAGAAAAGTCAAGCGGTTGGCGGAAGCTTCTCAAGAAATTTCTAAGATTGTGGGTTTGATTGCGGCGATCGCCTCTCGGACGAATTTGTTGGCTCTCAACGCTAGTATTGAGGCGGCGAGGGCTGGGGAATCGGGTAGGGGTTTTGCGATCGTGGCGGATGAGGTGCGGCAGTTGGCAGATCGATCGGCGAAATCTTTGAAAGAAATCGAGCAGATCGTGATGCAAATTCAAAGTGAAACCGGCGCGGTAATGACGGCGATGGAAGAAGGTACGCAGCAGGTTATTGAGGGTACAAGATTGGCAGAACAAGCGAAGCGATCGCTTGAAGATATCATTCAAGTTACTAATCGAATTGACGTGCTGGTGCGATCGATTACAGCGGACACTGTGGAGCAGAACGAAACAGCTCGCTCGGTCGCCAGTGTGATGCAAGCTGTCGAATTAACTGCTCAGGAAACGTCCCAAGAAGCGCAGCGAGTTTCGGGTGCTTTGCAAAATTTGGTAGGTGTTGCTCGCGACCTTTTGACATCAGTAGAAAGGTTCCGAGTAGAAACAGCAGAAAGACAATAATTGATTGTTTAATGCTTTTTTTACTTCCTGATTTACAAGCACATTAGTGTGGCAATGATGGCAAATAAAAAGCAACCTCGCAGTCTTGAACCGACTGCGGGGATGCCAATCCAGCACCTAAACAAACTAGGAGTTGTACGGATGAACGATAACATAGTAGAGGTAATTTCTGGCATCTTTGGCGAAATTCAGCCGACGGGGTGTATTATCTGTACTCTCTCAAAAAACAGCAGGGGCTATGCCAACAAAAGACTTAAGATTGACGGTGAATGGAAGACGCTTACAGTTCACCGTTTAGTATTGGAAAATAGCTTGGGTCGTCCGATTAGACCAGAATACTTTTGTTGCCATAGTTGCGATGTTCGTAACTGCATTAATCCTAATCATTTATGGGAAGGTTCTCGACTAGATAATTCTCAAGATAGGTTTAGAAAAGGACGGATTAAAGATGTAGGAAGCACATCGGCGCCTCAACCTCAAAAACTACTGCGAGGCGTAGAAATAATTCCTGGAATTCGGGCTGAAATACAGCCAAACGGCTGCATGATTTGCACCTTGGCAAAAAGAAGTGATGGTTACGCAATTAAGGGTACTAAAGTTAAGGGCAAAACTCAAAGTTTCTACGCTCACAGATTGGTACTCGAACACAAACTGGGACGGCCTGTCAAACCCGGTTATTTTGCGTGTCACAGTTGCGACGATCGCGGTTGTGTCAATCCAGACCATTTGTGGGAAGGAACTCCCGCCGATAACTCCCGCGATGCCATAGAAAAAAACCGCTTTCCTTTCGTGCCCGGCAATATATGCCCTACCCGGAAACTAAAAGCCGAACAGGTACAGCAGATTCGCTATCTTTTAAGTGAAGGGATGTCGAAAGCAGAAATAGCCAGGACATTTGCCATATCTCGCAGTCAGATCATTCTGTTGTCAAGGGGCGAGATATACAGAGACATTCTCTAAAACTACTAACATAGACCCAATACAAGAACGCTTAAAATCAGGAATAAAACTATGCTGCCGGAGCAACAACAGAGGATCATGGGCTACTTTATTGAGGAGGCAAAAGACCACCTCAATACGATCGAACAAGGCTTGCTCAACCTACAAGCGACGATCGAAGACCCAGAACTGGTTAACGAAGTATTTAGGGCGGCTCACTCTGTCAAAGGAGGAGCCGCAATGCTAGGTCTGACTAGCATTCAGCAAACCTCTCACCGACTAGAAGATAGTTTTAAAATTTTAAAAGAGTGCAGCGTTAAAGTAGACCAACAGCTAGAGTCGCTGTTTTTGCGAATTTTTGACACGTTACAAGGGCTGTTAGAGCAACTGTCGGGGCCTTTTGGGCTGACAGAGGAATTGGGAGAGCAGATGGTTCGAGAATTAGAACCTGTATTTGAAGAACTCAACGGGCACTTGGGGGGACTCGTCGGACACTGCGCTAACGATTCAGACGAAAGCAGCCCGCTGCCAATACCACAAACAGTTATGGCCCGAATGGGAGCCGGGACGTTTAACTCATCGATGAGTTTTGCGGACTCGGATTCAGCTTACGCATCCGATCTCACAGAAACGGAAGAAACCGCGCTGCATCTGGTATTTGACTCGGATGTGCCGGCGAGGATGCGGGAAATGCTGCAAGAGTTCAAACAGCCTGAGGGCTCTGACAGCAGGCGACAACTTAGGAATATTTGTCGGAACTTGAAACTGGCGGGGGAGGAATTTGAACTGCCCCAGTGGATAGAATTGATCGCTGTGGTAGAAAAGGCGATCGCCAACTCAGAAAATACCTACCGCACCTTAGCCCCAACGGTCATCAAAGACATCAAACAAGCGCAAGAACAGGTACTTTTGGGTCAATCTGGGTCGATCGCACCCAGTGCCAAACTTCTGGCGCTGGTGCCGACGGTTGTGGTTCCGGAAACAGATTTTGAAGACTTGCTGGCATTCGCTCAACCGGGTAGGTTGGGATCAAATGCGGTCTCTGTTGAAGATGCGGCCTGGGATCTGGCTTTGGGCGGCGATTCCTCGGATGGATCGAACAAGTTGCTGCCAACAATTTCTGGGCTCAGCATAGACGAGCTGTTCGAGCAACTCGACGGCGACGAAAGTGACGATTACGCCGGAGGTCTATCGCCGTTGGACAATTCCCCAGGGTTCGGAGAATCAGATGTAGAGACAGGTTCTTTTAGAATCTCGACGCGCACGGGCCCGGAAGTGGGCGCGGCCGAACTCAACACCTTAGCAGACTTGTTTGAAGGCGAATCTCCGGATCTCGACGGCGCTTGGGAAGAAGAAGAAGATCTGGACTACGTACAATCTGCTTCTAGGATGCCGACGGGGGGAATCATGGAATTAGATGATGATGACAATTCCGGCGATTTTACTGATTTGTTGTTTGACGAATACGGTGAGGAAAATTCGGAAACGAATGCGAGGACTCCTTTAGAGGATCTCACGAGTTTGTTTGGGGACGATTTGCTGTTTGGAGGTGAGGCTGATGGTTCGGCGGTGGCAGCCGATCGCGAAAATGCGGGTTTAAAGCAGCCGCCAACTCGCAAACAGCTTGAAACAAACAGGCAGGGTTTGGATCGGGGAGAGGGCAGGGTCGGCATTACCAGGAGGCAAGCTGATGAAGATGCTCTCGGTACGCTTTTGGACGAAGTGGCGGCCCAAACTTCTGTTGTGACGGCAGATGCTGATTTGGATAACTTGTTCGGCAATTTAGGCTCATCTGAGGAAGCGACTGTACCGGCAGTTTCCGAGGAGTATGCTCTCAACCCGGATGCTTTCGACGCAGAATTCTCGAATCTACTAGCAGGTGGTGGCAATGATTCAGGGGATGTAGAAAAACCGACTGTAGCCGAAATAGATGATTTCGAGTTGCTCTCTGGGGTGGAGGAAGACTCGGATTTCAGCGAGCTGTTGAGCATTACTTCTGATTTCCTTTCTTCTGAAGGTGAAGGTGGGGAGAGCAGGGGCGATCGATCTTTAGCTACTGGCAGCACACCAAATGAGGAAAGTGGCAGCGTTTTTAATATGACATCAAATTCTGATTCTGATTCTGATTTAGATATTTCTGCGGATGGAGATTGGCTAGAAGATGCTTTTGGCCTGGAAGACGAGTCTGCACAATCGACCAACCTGGATCTGGAGGATACCGATTTAGATGCGCTGTTTGGGGAGATTACGTCGGACTCGATTTCTGAGGATGAGGAGACTGGGCGCGATCGGCAGGCGGTTCATTCCCAAGAAGCGGCGAATTTGGCAGATCTGTTCGGTTCTGTACCTACGGGTACTGAGTATGACGGGGAAGCTTCGGAAGAAGTCGATGGGGATTGGTTGAATTTAAATGGGGATTCTCAATTGCCCAGTGCTGGTACGGCAGCGGATGAGGGGGACTTGGCGAGTTTGTTCTCGGACTCGGAGGCTACTGTTTCGGAGGCAGGCTTGACAGATTTGGCAGCGGCTGAATTGGGGCTATTGTCCGATCGTCCTGATGCGGAAATTGCCAGTGTCGAGTCTGATGAGGGCACTTTCGATTTGTTGGAGGATATGTTTGGCGAAGCGCCTCCACCGTCGGTGGATGCCGAAGCTGGTTTTGATTTGCAGGAGTTGTCGGCTGAACTTCCTGAGAGTTTGTTCGACTCTGAAGGTGCGGATTTGTTCGATCGAGCTCAAACAGATGCGCGTAGTGAATCCGACGGGGAGGAAGATGATTTGTTTGGCGCGCTGGAAACGGATTTTGCGGCTGGCGATTTAGAGGTGATGTCGTCAGAATCTCTCGATGGGATGTTTGAGGGCGATGCTGATTTGCTGGCAGCTCTCGAAACCGGGGCGACTCTCAACACCGAAGAGTTGGATGCTTTTGATGATTTGTTGGATTCGCTCGATGCTGGGCCTCTGGTGACTTCGGAACTGACGGGCTTTGGCGACGATGAAGAAGAATTGAGCGCAGCCGGTGCAGCAGAGTTGGAAGATGAGTCGCTGGCGGACTTTTTTAGCGACATTCAATCAGGCACTGAGGATTCCGAAGGCAATTTTGACGATTTAGAAGCACTGTTACTCGCAGGCGGTGCAGGGGTGGCAATGGCAGCCTCTGGGGGAGCAAATCCAAGTCCAGTAACGACGGAAGTTTTCTCCGATCTCGAAGATCTGCTGAGCGAGAGCGCAACTATGCCGGAAATTCCAGCACCGGGGAAAACTGCCCGCAAAGCACCACCCGCTCCTGCTGCGGAGAGCGACGACGAATTTGGTGACTTAGAAAAACTGCTGGAAGATCCCAAGGACAGCGGCCGTCAAGGCGAAACCAATATCGGACAGTCGTCGGTCAACAACAGACCCAGGCGGAATGCCCGGGCGGGCGGGTTCGGCGACCAAACCATGCGCGTACCGGTCAAGCAACTGGACAACCTCAGCAACTTGATGGGGGAACTGGTAGTCAACCGCAACAGTTTGGAGCAAGACCAAGAACGGATGCGGCAGTTTTTGGACAATTTGCTGCACCAAGTGACGCTGCTGAGCGATGTCAGCCAACGGACTCAGGATTTCTACGAGCGGAGTCTTTTGGAGATTGCTTTGCTGGCAAACCGCCAGGGACATCGATCGGCATGGCGCTCAGAGGAGTCGTCCCACCAACGCGAAAGCGCTTGGAGACCAGAGGAAATGGACAGGTTTACTCCTTTCCACAGTTTGGCTCAGGAGATTATCGAGCTGATCGTGCGGGTGCGGGAGTCGGCGGCGGACATTGAGTTTTTGGTGGATGAGGCGGATCAGGTGACTCGCCAACTGCGCCAAGTCACGACTCAACTGCAAGAAGGTTTGACTCGCGCCCGGATGAAGCCGTTTGCGGAGACAACGGACAGGCTGTTCCGGGCGGTGCGGGAAATTGGGATTAAGTGCGGGAAGCAGGCTCAGTTGCAGGTTGAGGGTAAGGATATTTTGATCGACAAGATGATTGTGGATCAACTTTATGACCCGATGACTCACTTGGTGAACAATGCGATTACCCACGGGATCGAAGCGCCGGAGGTGCGTTTGGCGGCCGGGAAGCCTGCGATGGGCAGGATTACGATTCGGGCTTTCCACCAAGGGAATCAAACGGTGGTTTCGGTTTCTGACGATGGGGCTGGAATTGACCCGCAAAAGGTGAAGGCGAAGGCGATCAAGCAGAATTTGTTGACGGCGGCTCAGGCTCAGAGGATGTCTCGCTCGGAAGTTTACAATTTGCTGTTTATGCCTGGTTTCAGCACTCAGGAACAGGCGACGGAGTACGCCGGCCGGGGGGTCGGCATGAACGTCGTGGAGACCTCCTTGCACGAAATTCGGGGGACTGTGGGGATTGATTCGACGATCGGCAAAGGCACGGTATTTACCATCCGTTTGCCTCTGGTGCTGAGTATTTCTAAGGCTCTGACTTGCATTAGCGATCGAGCTCGGATTGCTTTCCCGATGGACGGAGTCGAGGACATGATCGATGTACCTCGCGATCAGGTGACGACGGGGGCAGACGGTTTGCCTTGCATTGAGTGGCGCGGTTCGATTTTGCCGTTCCGCCCGCTGCGGGATTTGCTGGGTTACAACCGCCATTTGGGCCGGGGCAGTGTTTACGGGTTTAATACTGACGATGACATGATTTCGGTGATCGTGCTGCGGTCTGCTGGGAATTTCTTGGCGGTGCAGGTGGATCAGGTTTCGACGGAACAGGAAATTGTGATCAAGCAGTTGGAGGGGCCTGTGCCGAAGCCGATCGGGATTGCGGGTGCTACGGTGCTCGGGGACGGCAAAATTGTGGCGATTGCCGACGTTCTGGAATTGATTGATTTGGCTACTGGCAGGCTGCGGAAGGAAGCTGGCGGTACGCTTTGGGATGAAAGTGGCGATCGGGCTGCTGCGGAGGCTGCTGAGGAGAAGACTGAGCCTACTGTGCTGATTGTGGACGATTCGATTACAGTGCGATCGCTCTTGTCGATTACTTTTGAGAAAGCTGGCTACCGAGTTGAGGAAGCTCGCGACGGTAAGGAAGCTTGGGAAAAGATGAAATCTGGCCTGCCTTGCGATATCGTGTTCTGCGATATTGAGATGCCGAGAATGGATGGTTTAGAACTGCTTTCTCGGATGCAGAAGGATGCGGTTTTGTGCGAATTGCCGATCGCGATGCTAACTTCTCGCGGTGCTGACAGACACCGCCAAATGGCTTACAGTTTGGGCGCGAAGGGTTATTTCACTAAGCCTTATTTGGAGGAACAGTTGATGGATGCTGCTGCTCGGATGCTGAAGGGTGAAGTTGTTGGTGCTCCGGCTGTTGTCTAGGTTGGGTAACGTGTGAATGGGTATGAGTTCTGTGAGGGCTAAAGTCCTCGCAGGACTTTTGTGCGATCGGGTTAATTAACTGTCATACTTGTAGAGTAATATCGGATTTTTTTAACCACAGAGAGCGCAGAGGGCACAGAGAGAGAAGATAAAGATGAATAATTTATGATGCAATAAGTAAGGTTCGTAGTGTGGACTTTAGTCCGCAGTATTTTGCGGACTAAAGTCCACACTACGAACGATTTTTGTTATGGTAATCAGTCGGACGTGGTATGATATCATGTCCAAAAACAGGCGATTGAAAAAGGTACAAATCAAGCAAAAAGTTTTGAACTTGACTGCTGGTGGTTTAGATTAATTAGCAACTGGATGGATTATGAAGAAACGATTATTTTTGAAAGCTGGTGTAGCAACAGTCAGCATGGCATGGTTATCGTCTTGTTTGCCTGGAAAGTTAGATGTTATGGCTGCTAGCAATGGTGTTTTTGAAATTACTAAAACTGAGGAAGAGTGGCGGAAAGTTTTGACTCCGGCACAGTTTGATGTGTTGCGAAAACACGCTACTGAACGCTCTCATACTAGCATTCTCGACAAGCAATACGGCAAGGGAATTTATGCGTGTGCTGGGTGTGATTTGCCACTTTTTACATCCAAAACTAAATTTGATAGCGGTACTGGTTGGCCAAGTTTTTACGATCCGATCAAAGGGGCGATCGCCACATCGATCGATAATTCGCTGTTTGGGACTAGAATTGAGGTGCATTGCCGTCGCTGCGGCGGGCATTTGGGTCACGTATTTGATGACGGCCCTGCACCTACTGGCAAACGTTACTGCATGAATGGTGTTGCGATGAAGTTTATTGCTGGGTGAAATCATTGACGGGTACTCCTGTGGTGTGAAATCTCATAATCATGCACGCGCCTGACGGCTCGTGCACGCGGATTCGCCCGGATGGTATATTGATTTTTGGGACGTGAGGGCGATCGATTATTTATGAATGCTAAAGAACTTTTAGAAAGATACGCCAAAGGCGAACGAAAATTTCATTCAGTCAATCTCAGCGAAGAAAATCTCAAAGGTGCTGACTTGAGTGGAATAAATTTAGACAATGCAAATCTTTCAGGTGCAGACTTGAGTGAGGCTATTTTAACTGGGGCTTACCTTCAGAGTACAAACCTCACGAAGGCATCGCTGACGGGTGCTAATTTAAGTAAGGTAGTAGCTGGTTCAGCAAATCTGAGTTGGGCTGATTTAAGTGGTGCAGATTTGAGTTGGTCTAATTTTAATAGTGCTATTTTAAATTATGCTGACTTAGAGCGGGCAACTCTAATAGGAGCAAACTTGAATAACGCTAAATTAGTTAGTACCAATTTAGACGAAGCAAATCTGAGCGGTGTAAGTCTAGATAGTGCTGACCTAAGTTTAGCTTCTTTGCATAAAGCGAACCTAAGTAAAGCGAATCTGAATAAGGCTGATTTGACTGAGGCATACTTAGTGGAAGCGGACTTAACTCGGGCAAATTTGACCGAGGCAATATTGACTGAGGCAAAACTTCAAAAAGCTAAATTCCAGAAAGCTAATTTGCACCAAGTTGCTCTGTCACGAATGAATTTAACTAATGCGAATCTAGAACAAGCAAAACTTGACAGTGCCGATCTACAATATGCTTGTCTTCGAGGTGCCAATTTAGAAAGAGCAAATCTGCGATTTTCTAATTTGATCGGAGCTAATCTGATAGAAGCAAACTTAAAAAGGGCCGACTTTACTCGGTGTGATTGTTATGGCTGGAATATAAAAAATGCAGACTTAACTGATACAATAATGCCCGATGGAGAAATCTACCAGCCAGAAACCTCTAAAATAGAAATCGACAGCAAACAAACTTCTGAACAAGAATCCCAAACAGTAACATCTATGACGCGCAAAATTATTCGTACTGACAAAGCACCCGCACCCGTGGGCCCTTACAATCAAGCGATCGCCGCTACGGGCACTATGCTGTTTGTAGCTGGTCAAATTGCGATCGACACTAGACTCAACGATATCGTCTACACCGACGACGTGGCCAAGCAAACCGAACAAGTGATGGCCAATCTCGAAGCGATTCTCACAGAAGCCGGCGCTACTTGGTTGGATGTGGTAAAAACTACGGTTTTTCTCAAAAACATGAATGATTTTGCCGCTGTGAATGCGGTTTATGGGAAATATTTTGATGAGAAAACTGCACCGGCGCGCGCTTGTGTGGAAGTTGCTCGTTTGCCGAAAGATGTTTTGGTAGAGATTGATTGTATTGCTGTGATTTGATTCGAGCTTCGTTTGAGATCCCCGACAACTTCTGCAAAGTCGGGGATTTCAATATTTTGTTTGTTTAATGTTTTTGCAGTTCAGAAACTTGAATTTTAGGCAGTTCTTTCCATTCGGGTTCAATGGGTGAATAGCAACAGTAGCATACCGCTAAACAGTCATATTCAGCATTCGGAATTTCAGGCGTGTACTCCTCTAAACGGGAAACTTCCCAATCTCCCCAACGAACGTGAGTGCTGGTAGAAGGGAATTTGGGATCTGCACTCTCCTTAAATTGGGCAAAGTTTCGCAGGCGATCGCCCGTTTTAGGCAGAGGTTTGTCTGAGTAGTCATAGTGTTCTGCTAGGATACTCGTGAGAGCACCTGTATGGGAAAGCAATCTATCCTCCCATCCAGGGGAAGAAAGCGATTCTGTTTTGAAAATTATCAACCGTTTTGGCATTGATTTATTCCTCTCTCTCGTGTTGGGGTTCATATGGACTCGGTGGAAACTCTGTCAACCCTTCAAAGACACAATCAACCTTCAGTATCGAATCACTTGTTTTTTCCCATCGAATTAATTCCCATCCCTGACGCTTTGCCATTTGCTGGCATTTCTCTGGATCGGTTGCACTATGACGGCTAATATTCTCGTCGGGATCGTAGCGAGGTTTTGATGTCATCTCGATAGTCATTGGTCATTGGTCATTGGTCATTAGTATTTATACCAATTATCGCCTCATCTTGCAACAATCCTGAGTGTTAAGCTTGTTTCCAGAAAGACTGTTTGCAAGGTGCGTCGATCGCTCGATTGTCGATTTTTTTGAGGGATTTTTAATGGCGACACACCCTACAGCTAAGCATACTTTATATTTTATTCAGTCCGCGGAGGCGGACTTCGTTTGTATAGTAGCGGTTTCAACCGCCGAATGATACTGAGGGGAAAGTGCGCGACTTTATGAACTTCCACAGCCGATCGCACTTTTGTCGATCTGTCGCTGTCGCGCACCTACTCCCAAATCAATCTGAAACAATCAGATTTAATCTCAATTAGCAATTACTAATTACTAATTACCAGTTACCAATCAGCAATTAGCAATTACTCCAAAAGCAATTACCAATTACCAACTGTCAACTATTTATTCAACGCTTCGCGGGCGGCTACCGCTTCGTCGGGATGAATGTTCAAACGGGTCAAATTAATTCGACCTTTATTGTCAATTTCTCGCACTTTGACAATCACTTCATCATTCACAGCTAACTCGTCTTCCACTTTCCCAACGCGGTAGTCCGCTAACTGGGAAATGTGAATCATTCCTTCTTTGCCGGGGAGAATCTCGACAAAAGCGCCGATCGGAATAATTCGAGTTACGCGGCCGACATACACGTCTCCAGCATTCAACTTCCGCGTCATGCCTTGGACAATGTTGTAAGCCCGCTGAGCTTTTTCGCTGTCGTTACCAGCAATTGTCACGGTTCCGTCATCTTCAATGTCAATCTTGACACCAGTTTCTTCGGTGATGGCTTTGATTGTTTTGCCACCTGGCCCAATTACCAAACCGATAAATTCGGGATCGATTTTCAGCGTTAGCAAACGCGGTGCAAACGGCGACATTTCCTTGCGGGGAGTGTCGATGGTTGCTAGCATTCTTTCTAAAATGTGCAGTCTCGCAGGTTTGGCTTGACGGATGGCATTTGCGATTACATCTAAGGGCAAACCTTTGATTTTCATGTCCATTTGCAAAGCAGTAATTCCGGTGTCGGTACCGGCTACTTTGAAGTCCATGTCGCCTAAGAAGTCTTCAATTGCTTGAATGTCAGTCAAGATTCGGACTTCATCGCCTTCTTTGATTAATCCCATTGCCGCGCCGCTGACGGGTTGCGAAAGGGGAACGCCTGCATCCATTAACGCTAGCGTTGAGGCGCAAACTGAACCCATTGAGGTTGAACCGTCGGAGGAGAGGATTTCGGAAACTACGCGAATGACGTAGGGGAAATCTTCTTTGGATGGCAAAACTGGCAGCAAAGCGCGTTCTGCAAGGGCTCCATGACCGATTTCTCGGCGTCCGGGCGATCGCATCGGCTTGGTTTCTCCCACGGAAAATGGGGGGAAATTGTAGTGATGCAGGTAGCGTTTGTCTTGCTGCGGGTGCAAGTCATCGGCTAAATCTTGGGCGTCTCCTGGGGTTCCCAGAGTTGCTGCGGACAAGACTTGGGTTAAGCCGCGATTGAACAGCGCACAGCCGTGTACTCGCGACGGCAGCACCCCTACACGACAAGAAACGTGTCGCACCTCGTCTAGCTTGCGGCCGTCTACACGGACGCCATCTTCGATGATTTGCTTCCGCATCATTTTCTTGGTAACGTCTTTGAAAACGTTGCCAATTGTCTTGCTGTTGGCGGTGGCGGCTAGTTTTACCGGATCGTCTTCGGCCAATTCGGCGATCGCAGCTTCGACTTCATTTGCCTTAACTTCGTCCAAAGCTGCATTCCGTATTGTTTTGTCTTTTTCAAATCTTGACAAAATGATGCGGATGGGTTCTTGGGCGCGATCGCGAATAAAGTTTTCGAGGATGGAATCTTGGGATGGCCGTTCCTCTACCACTAAATCAATGCCCAATTCGGCCATGATTTCGCGCTGGGCTTGAATCAAGTCACAGGTTGCTTCGTAGCCGAAGTCGATCGCCTCGATGATATCCTGTTCCGGCAATTGGTTGGCGCTGGCTTCCACCATGATTACTCCGTCTGGAGAACCGGCTACCACGAGATCCAATTCACCTTCTTTGATTTCGCTGTAGGTGGGATTGATGATGAAATCGTCCCCTACCAAACCGACTCGCACAGCCGCCATCGGCCCGTAAAATGGCATTTTCGCCAGCAGAATCGCCACGGAAGCGCCCGTCACCGCCAAAACGTCCGGCGGCACTTGTTCGTCCATCGACAGCGTTGTGGCTACAACTTGGATGTCGTCTCGCAGCCAGCTAGGGAATAGCGGACGCAGGGGTCGATCGATCAAACGCCCAGTCAAAGTCACTTTTTCTGGGGGACGCCCTTCCCGGCGCAAAAATCCACCGGGAATTTTACCGCCAGCGTAGAGTCTCTCTTCGTAATCCACCAACAGGGGCAGGAAATCAATTCCCTCTCTCCCCTGCGATCGAGTCGCTGTCACTAAAACCGCCGTGTCACCTGACTGAATCAAAACTGCACCGCCTGCTTGAGGCGCCAGTAAACCAATCTTCAGTCTAATATCCCGTCCATCAAAAGATATTGACTTGTCTATCTCTACCATGTAGCACTGCTTCCTTATCTACCACATTCTTTCTCTGTCGGGATCGTAACATTACCACAGGATGTTTGAGAGGAACCAGCCAAAAGAGAGAGATAATCGGCGGGCGATCGACTGTCAGTGTCTTGATTGTAAGCATTTATACTCTTTAATTTTTTTCATGTTCTCCAGTCGATTCTCCGGTCGATCGCCCGCCAAACACATTCCATAGATGGTACTATGAATTTTCGATTGGGAAATTTGGATCGATTAGGTCAACCGCAAATGTCAGGCAGATAAACACAGATTAACGCAGATAATTTCAAGATATTTCGGATTTTTTGCAAGAGTTATATTATTCACAAATCAAACAGGACTTCTGTAGCAAGTCTCGCAATTAAATAAAAATATTAGGATTTAAAAATGGCAATTTTACACGGCAGTTGGCTACTGGAAAACGAAAAAAGTGGCTTATTTATTTGGGGAGAAACTTGGCGTAAAATTGGGGCGATAGATACCGTTAAATCGGGGATGAGTCTACAGCATCCTTTGGCAATGACGGAATCTGAACTGAAGACTTTTCTAACTTCCTTGCAGCAGTCGGGCAAACTCAACTGGCAATTACCCGAAAACGCAGATATTCAGGAGAAAAGCAAGAAAACTAGACGATCGCCCAAAACGACCACCGCAGCCCCTCCCACCGGGGATTTATCGATTCAGAGGCAAGTTCGGGCGATCGCACTTCCCACCCAAATTTCGGCAGACAATGCAGCCCTAATCCCGCAGCACTCAGCAGCGGCAGCACTGGATGAACCAGCTAAAACTGAGGAAATTTATCTTTATCCCTGGCAAGTCGAAGGTTATTTTCTCAACCCTCAAGCAGCTTTTGTTTTTTTGCAATCACTGCCACTCAATAGCACAGAACCAGACTCTTTTGTCGGATCGGATTTGCGTTTTTGGTCTCATATTGCTAGGTGGAGTTTGGATTTGTTGGCGAGGTGCAAATTTTTGCCAGCATTGGAAACACAATCCGACGGTTCTGCTATTGCTAAATGGCAACCTTTGTTAGATAGTTCTACAGATACACTCCGCCTCGCTACTTTTGCCAAGCAAATGCCGGCAGGTTGTCGAATGTATCAGAAGAAGGAAGAAGGAAGAGGGGGCTCTTCTGGAGTCAAGGTGATAAGCAAACCTAATCAGAAAAGCAAGCTAATAGCCTTGCTCGAAAGTTATCAAAGTTCATAAAGCCATAGGCTTGTCGCTTAATCAACTTAATTCGATTGTTA
>NZ_JAHREU010000021.1:0-97051 GCF_020883145.1 Microcoleus sp. CAWBG27 | reverse complement strand
GTTGAAGATTTGAGTGAGTTACTTTTTGATTTATCTAGTTCAGATAAACCTGTTAAATGCCTCGCATGATGTCAGTCAATAGCCTTCATAGCCTTGATTTAACCTCTCGACAATTAATCCACCCTGCCTAACCCCCCTTAAGAAGGGGGGGACAAGAGTGTTCAATGTTTCGCTTGTTAAGGGAGGAATCTGTTCATTCAAAGTCCCCCTTCTTAAGGGGGATTTAGGGGGATCTAGACTTGGAGATAAACGAGAAATTCCGCTAAACCGATGTTGCAAATTAATTCCAACGGCGGCGCTAGGCAAATAACTCACCACAAAATCCCCACCAAACAAAGCATGAATTGGGAAGCGGTGCAAGTCCCGGTGCGGAATCAAAATTAACTCCGTAATCCCCTCTAATTGCTGTTCAATTACATCAATTTTCAGGATTGCATTGAGTTGTGCAAATTTACTTGCCATTCCCCCACGCCAAGGATGATTTTGTTGACTGGTTTTCTCCTTAGATTGATAATCGGTGTATTGTTGATTCCACTCCTTCACCCATTCTTCAAATTCATCGGGAAAATCGCTGAAACAGGTTTCGGGAGACAACAAGCCATCGGATTTAATGATGAATGTTGTCAGGGCTGCGTCGCTGAGATGCCAGTAAATCGCGCAGGTTGTGGGATTGAGAAGTTGCTGAATTTGGGCGTGAGTGACTGTCTCTGCTGTTTCGTAATCGGGAATTGGCAAGGCATCCAGCAGCCAAGATAGGCAGACATTTTTATCGGTTTCTGCTGTGGCTAAGGCTTGGGCAAATTGCCCGGATTGGATGTATATATTTACGGTTAATTGTTCAAAGCTAACTAATTTGTCGGTTAGTTGCTGTTGGGTGAGTTGGGAATAGTTTTGCTGTTTCAGCAAGCGTTGCAATAAATCGGTGGCATCTCGTCGTAATTTATTTGCTTCGTCGGCTTTTTTTCGGCTTACTAAAGTTCTGATTAATTTCTGCAAAACTTCTAGATGCAGTTTTAGGAAAGTATCTGGTGTTAGAGTTTTGAGGGCTTCTTTGTAGCTGGTGGTGGCTTTATTCCAATAGGTGGTGGAAGAATTGAGTTTTCCGCAACTATAATGAGCATCTCCTAGTGCTTGATGCAGTTTTCCATATCCTTCGGGGTGGGTGTTTTGTTGGCAATATTCTAAGCCTGCTTTTAATGTTAATATTTCTCCTTCATAGCCACGCTGTGTCAGGTTGTGAGTTAAGAGAGTTCTGGTAACAGGTGGAGATTTAGGGAATTTTGCTTGTAAGATTTCATAAACTAGCTCGTTATGTTTAGATGTGTTGCTGACTGCTATACTCCGACTGCTCCAGGCTTTGTGGTCATCTGGTTTGAATTCTAAGGCTTTATCGAAGGAGGCGATCGCTTCTTCAAGCCTGCCTAAATTACCCAGTTGAACGCCCCGATCAAACCAGACTTGGTGTTGCTCTGGTTTGATTTCTAAGGCTTTGTCGTAGGAGAAGATCGCTTCTTCAAGCCTGCCTAAATTACCCAGTGCAATGCCCCGATTAGTCCAGGAAAGGTGAAAATCTGGTTTAATTTCTAAGGCTTTATCGTAGGAGAAGATCGCATCTTCAACTTTGCCTAAATTAACCAGTGCAGACCCCCGATTGTTCCAGGCTTCGTGTTGATCTGGTTTGATTTCTAAGGCTTTATCGTAGGAGGCAATCTCATCTTCAAGCCTCCCTAATTTACGCAGTATATTGCTACGACCGAACCAGGCTTCGTGTAAATCTGGTTTGAATTCTAAGGCTTTATCGTAGGAGGCGATCGCATCTTCTAGCCTGCCTAAATCATACAGTGCAGAGCCCCGATTGTTCCAGGATTCGTGTTGATCTGGTTTGATTTCTAAGGCTTTGTCGTAGGAGGCGATCGCCCCTTCAAAATCTCCTTTCATACATTGCTCATAGCCTCGATCGCACCAAGCCTCAGCCTCTCCACCAACATCCTCATCCCCCTCACCCGAAACTGGCGGAAACTCAACCAAAATCTCCCTACCAACATTCCCCGCCGCCTCTCCCAATTCCCCACCCGCAACTCCACCCAACAACTCCAACCTGCGCGCCAATTCCTGAAGCGATACCACCGCATCCGCAGACGCTGTACTCCCCTGCGCGCCCTCCAACGATCGCACTCCAAACCTCCGCAACCAAGCCGCCAGATCGCCATTTTTAATCTGTTTTGCGATTAAGAATCCCGCAACATCGCCTCTTCCCCAGCCCTGATTCACTCCTTCGAGAAGTTCCATCAACTTCGCCTCGTATTCCGCATCTGTCAAAGTTGGAAGAACCCCCCTCAGTCCCCCCTTGCTAAGGGGGGAAGCAAGATTTTCTTTCTTGTCCGTCCCCTTACCAAGCGGGAAAGAAAAATTTTCTCTCTTGTTCCCCCCCCTTACCAAGGGGGGGGTTAGGGGGGGGTCAGAATCTTTGCCAAAAACCCGTAATATCCGGTGAATTAATTGTTTGAGGAATCGCCAGATTTTATCTAACATTGGTGAGATGGTGAGGCGGTTTATTTTTTTTATTGTATAGCCTTTTTCAAAAAGATGAGGTATGACTGGTAGGTTGTATAACTGCTTAAATTCAGAGGGCTGAAGCCCAACAACGTACCCGGAGGGCTGAAGCCCAACAACGTACCCGGAGGGCTGAAGCCCAACAACGTACCTGGCAGAATTCCATTCACCACCAATCTCAATCAGCCGCAATTTCAAGCACTATTTTACCCGTTACTGAGCCTGTTTCTAACAACTCATGGGCAGCTTGAGCTTGTTCTAACGGGAAAGTTTGGCTGACGTGAATTTTGAGCAAATTACGATCGCACAAACGAGCACACTGCTGCAAAATCTTCGCCTGCTCTTGCTGTTCCTCTACCAAATTTTGCAGCATCGGAGTTAACATTAACTCCAGACTGATCCGCAGATTCCGCATTCTCGCAGTTTTCAAATTGCCCAAAGCCGGATCTGGTTCCAAAATTGTTACCAAATCTCCGTAAATCTTCACAGCCGGAATAGTTTGGTAAAACGTTTCTCCCCCGACTGTATCAAAAGCCAAGTCAACTCCTTGGCCCTCAGTCCAAGCCAAAACCCGATCGACAACATCCGTATTTTTGTATAAAATAACTGAATCTGCACCTAACTGCCGTACAAACTCGGCTTTTGCTTCGGAACTAACAGTAGTGCAAACCTCAGCACCCTGCAATGCAGCCAACTGTACCGCGACGTGGCCGACTCCGCCTGCACCTGCTAGAATGAGCACTTTTTGGCCGGCTTGCAAGCGCCCTCGATCGTACAGCGACTCCCATGCTGTAATTAGAACTAAGGGTGCAGCCGCCGCCTCAACAAAACTTAAAGCAGCAGGCTTGATGGCCAGAAAGCGTTCGTCTACAACGGCAAATTCGGCATAAGTACCGATCGACCCGCCTAAACCCCCGTGGCAGAAAAAAACCTCGTCTCCGACTTGGACACTCTGCACAGCAGCACCGACAGCTTCTACCACTCCAGCACCGTCGCACCCCAAAACGTGAGGAGTTTTCTCGGGGTAAAAAGTGCCGCGCGATCGCAACTTAGTATCTATCGGATTGATGCCTGCCGCCCGCAACCTTACCAAAACTTCTGTTTCTGTTTGTATAGTAGGGACTGAGATATCTTGCAGTTTCAATACGGATGGGCTTCCGGGAGTTTCAAAAACGATCGCTTTCATCAGGGGTATTAACTCTATTTTCGCCTTCACCTCCAATCCTACCTTGTATTCGTTACTTATCCGTGACGATACTTAGTTATTTTTAATAATATAGACTGGCTTTAATTCAACTGACAATTGACAGTTGACTTGGGACAGCTACCTCTATCTCGAAGTCCGAGGATTGGAGTGATGAATAATCTGATTTTAATTTCTCCCGATCGGGATTCCGGCTTTAAACCAATTCTTTCTGGTAACTACTATAATTGTCGAGCGGTGCTAATCGATGTTCGAGCTAGATTTATTCTTTTACTTTGAGATTCTTGCATACCTTCTGGGATTATCGGCGACTTTAGTCTTGGCGATCGCGATTTATCTCAAGTGGCAACGAAGGCATCCCAGTCTGCCAACTGCCGAAGAGCAACCGCAGTTGGCAGAATTACAGCCAGATTTGTCTGCGAGATTGAAAATTCGGAAAAACTTGTTGATTTTTCCCCACTCAAATCTGTTGGCGATCGCTGACAGCTTCTTGGGTAAACTGTTAGGTATTGGCTGCAATCTATTCTTAGCCCAGCAACAACCCCCAACTGTGAATTCTTCTCCTCTTGTAGGGCCTTCCACCAGCAAAACCGTTAGTCTGAACATCCAGGGTTCGATCGACCAAAATGGCGTAGCTTGCGGGGCTCCCAGCCATCGCCCTCCTAACGACAACCCTCCCAACAGCAGCACTTCCCCGCAATTAGAGGAAGACTTGCTAGGTGACATTCTGGCAGGTACTAATTCGCCAGGGGGGACACAATTCTTTGATACCTTAGTTCCCCACCTAGCCTCAGCACTAGGAGTTCGCAGCGCCGTCGCTGCCAAATCGATTAAATCGATCGAACGCGCCGATCTAACTCCCGATAAATTACAAGTTATCAGTTTTTGGAGCGACGGACAGCCACAGCCAAATTTTGAGTGCAACACCGCCAATACTCCCGAAGCGCTGGTGTTTGAGCAGGGAATGTACTCCTGTCCAGACCGCCTCCTGGAAACCTTTCCTGAAGACCGCAGACCGATCGTTACAGGTTCGCGCAGCTTCCTGGGAATCTTGCTGAAAAACTCCTACGACGAAGCTTTAGGCATTATTTGTATTTTCCACGATCGCCCCCTACTAGAAGCACATCTTGGCAAATTTGAACTAATTATCAGCATCTTTGCCGGACGGGCCGCCGCCGAATTAGAGCGGCAACGCCTAGAAGCAGCACTCTGCACCGTGGAAGCGAAATACTGCGCGCTTGTGGAACAAATGCCGGCTGTCACCTACATTTCTCCCCTCAACCGCAGCGCTGCCAAACTTTACATCAGCCCGCAAATCGAGACTTTTCTGGGTTATTCTGTAGCTGAATGGAAGGCAGACCCAGATCTGTGGCTGAAACTCGTTCACCCAGAAGACCGCGATCGCGTGTTAGTTGAAAACGCCACACAGAAATTTACCGACGGAGAAGATATCTTTAGCGACGGCCCGCTGGTGTCAGAATACCGCGCGATCGCCCGCAACGGCAGAATTGTCTGGTTCCGCGATCGAGCGATCGCAGTTCGCGATCGAGCCAGCAACTCCGTCATCCTTCAAGGCGCAATGTTTGATATCACAGAGACTAAAATAGCTGCCAGCGCCCTGCTAGAAAGCGAATACCGCTATTACACTTTAGCTAAAATACTGCCAGTCGGGATTTTCCGCGCCGACGCTGCGGGATATTGTTTGTATGTCAACGAGCGATTTTTGGAGATGGCGGGACTGACTGCACCAAAGGCACTGGGCGAAGGTTGGGCGCAAAGTTTGCATCCCGAAGACCGCGATCGCATTTTGAACCAGTGGTATCGCGCTGTCACAGATAAATTGCCTTGTAAGTTAGAATACCGCTTTTGCAACGGCGACCTCACAACCTGGGTATTTTGGCAAGCAGTGCCGGAAATTGACCACAATGGAGAAGTTCTCGGCTATCTCGGCACGCTGACAGATATCAGCAATCGCAAGCAGGCAGAATTCGCGCTGCAACAAGCCGAAGAAAAATACCGCAGCATCTTTGAAAACGCGATCGAGGGAATTTTTCAAACAACTCCTGACGGGCGCTATCTCAGTGCCAATCCGGCTTTAGCCAGAATTTACGGCTACGAGTCTGCTACCCAACTGATCGCAAACATCCACGATATCGAGCGCCAACTCTACCTCGATCCCAACCGCCGCGTCGAGTTCTTGGGTGCGATCGAAAAACACGGTTCTGTGTCTGAGTTCGAGTCCCAAGTTTACCGCGCTGACGGAACTACTATCTGGGTTTCCGAAAACGGCCGGGCTGTTCGCGATGCTGGTGGCAATTTGCTTTACTACGAAGGTACTGTAGAAGATATCACTCTGCGGAAAATAGCTGAAGAGAAGTTAGTACACGATGCTTTGCACGATACCCTGACGGGTTTGCCCAACCGAGCTTTATTTATGGATCGTTTGGGACACGCGATCGAGCTTTCAAAACGCCGTCCCGAGGTTTTGTTTGCGGTGCTGTTTATCGATCTAGACCGCTTCAAGGTGGTTAATGACAGTTTGGGGCATTTAGTGGGCGATCGCTTGCTAATCGCGATCGCCCAGCGCCTGGAAATCTGTTTGCGGGCTGGAGATACCGTTGCCCGTCTCGGCGGCGACGAATTTGCTATTTTGCTGGAAAATATCAAAAACACCGATGATGCGATCCACATTGCCGAACGAGTGCAAGCGGAACTGGCAGAGCCTTTTTATCTCAACGAATATCAAGTTTTTAGCAGTGCTAGCATTGGTATTGTTTGTTCCGGTTTGCCACAGGATCCCAACAATTTTTCCGAATTTTCTAGTCCAGGAAATCTCGGAAATGTCGATCTAGAAACTGCTTTGTGTTTCCTATCTCCCGACTCTACGGTTCCCGCCCCATTCCGAATATTGTACGATCGACCAGAAGAACTGCTGCGAGATGCAGATGCTGCCATGTATCACGCCAAGGGATTGGGCAAAGCTCGCCACGAAGTTTTCGACTTAAGTATGCACACTCGCGCCGTCGCCCTTTTGCAACTGGAAAACGACTTGCGGCGCGCTCTAGACTCCCAGGAATTTCAGCTTTACTACCAGCCCATCGTCTCTCTAACTAGCGGTAGAATCAGCGGTTTTGAAGCGCTGCTGCGGTGGTATCACCCCGAGCGCGGTTTAGTAGCTCCCGGTGAGTTTATTTTAGTAGCAGAAGAAACTAAATTGATTGTACCTATTGGTTGGTGGATGATGCGATCGGCTTGCTGTCAGATCCATCAGTGGCACGAAAAATTCCCAGCAAATCCGCCGCTGACTGTCAGCGTCAACCTTTCTAACGAACAATTTAAACAGCCGGATTTAATCGATCGCATTCGTGAGATTTTACAAGAAACTCACCTTGACCCCCGCACTTTAAAGTTAGAAATTACCGAAGGGGTGATCGTGGACAATGCCGAATCAGCCGCCGCTATCCTCTCCCAATTGAAAAATTTAGAAATTGAATTATATATTGACGATTTTGGCACAGGCTATTCTTCTTTGAGCCGCCTGCACACTTTTCCCACTGATGCCTTAAAGATCGATCGAGCTTTTGTGAGCCGCATGACTGAAGATGAAGGAAACGAAGCTATTGTAGAGACTATTTTGATATTAGCCCGTCATTTAGGCATGGATGCGATCGCTGAAGGAATAGAAACCATCGAACAGCTTAATTTGCTCAGAGCTCTGCAATGCGAATACGGACAGGGATACTTTTTCTCAAAGCCTGTAGACACCATCACAGCCACAGGTTTGATCGAAAGTCAACCCCAATGGTAATTAGTCAGTTGACGGTTGACAGTTGTCATTAGTAATAAGAAGTCGAAAGTTAAAAATTAAAATAGGGAGCATCTCATTTTTGAAAAAATCATTTTTTATTATATAACCCATTTGACATCTTGGAGGAGGTTGGATTAAGGTAAGCTAAAGCCAAATCCACCATGCCGTATTCCAGCAGCCTCACAGACGCAGAATGGGAAATCCTTGAACCCCTACTACCCCAGGTGTTGCCTGTTAAGAAGCAGACGAGACCTTGTAATTGGACGAAACGAGAACTGGAGTGATGGTATTTTCTATCAACTCAAGAACGGCTGCAATTGGCAAGATTTGCCGAAAGACCAGCCTCCCTACTCAACGGTGTATTGGCATTACAAACAGTGGCGGGAGGCAGGAGCAATCCTTGCACTGATGAGCCTCTTACATGGACAAGTGCGTGAACAAGTCAAAAAAAAGCCCAGTGGACAACGTTGCTGATGATTGACTCCCAAGCGGTGAAGAATACCTGCAACGCCAGTATCGAGTCCTTCATGTTTCTGCTTTTACAAATGCACTAATGGCATCAAACGACATCTGGCAGTGGATACGTTGGGGTTTCCGTTTTTCACCCACTGCACTCAAGCTAATGTCTCCGATGACCAAGGCTTGCTGGAAATGTTGAGTCACAACCTCGATTATTTTCGCGCCAAGCCTGTCAACATTCCTAAAATCACCATCTTGCTGGACAATGGCTATCATCCAGAGACCCTGAGTCTCGCCTTGCAAAAACTCTATCCCCAGATCGTGACCAAGATCCGGTTTGAACTCTCACCCAAGCCCACCAAAGCCGAAAAAGCGGCACTGGGGAAGACGGGATTTGTCGTGGTGGCAACGCGATGGGTAATTGAGCGGTCGAATGCATGGATGGATGGAACGCTGCAAGAGTTTAGTCAAGAACTTTGAGCGGACGTTGAGCCATGCCACGGCGAAACTCAACCTGTGTTTGATCGGGTTAATGCTCAAGCGTTTAGCCCATAGCTATATCTCAAATGGGTTCTATAGGGCAATCTTGGGGAGTAACAGAGTCCACAGCTTGTCGAATGATTCGGAAAATAGAAAATAGCGAGACAACGAGTAATTGGAGAACATGTTCATCGAAAACTGAAAATTTTTAAGATTTTAGCTGACCTTTATAGAAATCGCCGAAAAAGATTTGGTTTAAGGTTTAATCTGATAGCGGGACTTTACAATTTAGTTTTCATGGCTTTTTTGAAACCGAGCTTGAGAAAACGTAACCATCGCCACCAAACTTTAGCAGGCTGGTCGAAAAAGGTAAAAATATCACCGTAAGCTTGGGTAGATTTGTGATGATGAAGCCAATGTCTTTCAGGAGTCGTAATGCCTAGTATCTCGCAGAAAGTAATGATTTCTTTTGGAGTTTTCCAGCCTAAAGCACTTGTATGTCTCCACCATACATGAAATTGACCTAAAATTAACCCGCAGATCACACCAATAGATGAAACTTTCCACAATATTACAGCTACTGGCAGATAGGGTAAAGCACCAAGAATTCCATCCAGCATAACGAGAACATTGGTGCTGAGAACAGCATAATGAAAAAAGGTTTTCTGTGAGGAATGGTGCGTTTTTAGATGGAGACTACCAAAAACGTGCTCAGGAATATGGTAAAAAAATGTGGACAGCAAGTCTCCTAGGAATAGCAATAAATAAGTGACCATCAAAATTTTTAACATTAATTAATCCTTTTTGTTGTATTTGGTTGTATTTGATTTAATGTAAGTATTCAGCCGTCAGCTATCAGCTTTGGTGGAAAACTTCATGTAAACCTATCTATTTAACAATAGCTATTTTATGACCTTTTTAGGGCATTAGCTGAATGATTATCATTTAATTAATGAAGAAATTTTAACACTAGCTGGTTGAATTTTTGGGGATATTCTACATGCGGCCAATGACCACATTTATCAAAAATATGTAAACTGGTATTAGGGATGTATTTATTAGCTATATGAGCATGGGTAACAGGTAAAACCGCATCCTGATTTCCCCAAATAATCAAAGTGGGTGCTCGAATATGCGCGAGTTGTTGAACAATTGGCATGAAGACTTCTTCCCTTACTCCCCCCAAATTTAAGTTGGTTTTGAGAATTGAAATTAATGCCTGTTTTCTACCTGGCATTTTGAATCTTTGAAAACTGTTTTCTACCCATTCACTAGGAATTGCTTTGGGATTGTAAACATTTTTTTTTAACATCAATTTTGCCCCAAACCGACTAGGTTGAGCAAATTTAGCTATTACTGGAACTGCTGCTAAAAAACGATGATAGATTGAAATTTCTTTTCCTAGTCCCAAACTGGAAATCAATACTATTTTTCCTATCCGTTCTGGATATTTTAGAGCAAATTTGAGTATAATACCTCCTCCCATTGAATTGGCAATTATATTTGCTTTATCAATATTTAAAGCGTTCATAAAGTCTGTTAAAAACTGGACTTGATAATCTAAAGAGTAGGGAAGTTCTGGTTTATCAGATAAACCAGAACCTACCATATCAAAAGCATAAACTTGATGATTTTGAGCTAAGGCATCAAAATTATAAGTCCAAACTTCTATAGAACTACCACCACCGTGAAGCAAAATCAAAGGGCTTCCCTTAGTTCCTGCGCTCCAGTAGCGAGTTTTGATGACACCAACTCTAATGTATTGATCTTCGGGTAATTTAATTTTGTTATAAACATTTTTCATTTCTTAAATACAGTAACTATTGACTTATCCATCATACCACAAAAGTGGCACTGGGGAAGACGGGATTTGTCGTGGTGGCAACGCGATGGGTAATTGAGCGGTCGAATGCATGGATGGAACGCTGCAAGAGTTTAGTCAAGAACTTTGAGTGGACGTTGAGCCATGCCACGGCGAAACTCAACCTGTGTTTGATCGGGTTAATGCTCAAGCGTTTAGCCCATAGCTAGATCTCAAATGGGTTCTATAGTGCGAGCTTAAGAGCTCGCGAGTCTTTCACCGCTCGCGAGCTCTTAAGCTCGCACTATTAAATGCAAAACTGAGATGCTCCCGTTAAAACATTCTTTCTGACAACTGACAACTGACAACTTACCACTGACAACTTACCACTGACAACTTATAGCCTTTCGAACTCTCATATTCGCGGACGACTGGCCTCCGTGGGCTATGGGCTATGGGCTATGGCCTCCGTGGGCTATGGGCATACCTCACTTTTTTGAGAACCGCTATACCACTGACAACTGACTTAAACTTTCGCTTCCAAAGACTTGAGAAACTCCGTATTTACCCCCGACTCCCGCGTCAGGGCAATTTTCCCAGTACGAGCAATTTCCTTAATCCCAAATCTATTTAGAACCTGGACGATCGCCACCATCTTACCCGGATCTCCGACAACTTCCAAAGTCAGCGTATCATCACCAATATCTACCACTCGCGCTCTAAAAATCTGAGCCAACTCAATGATCTCCGATCGCGTTCCGCTAGCAGCATTAACTTTCAGCAACATCAACTCCCGTTCCACACAGGGAATTTCCGTTATATCCTGAACTTTAAGCACATTAATCAACTTGTACAGTTGCTTAGTCAACTGCTCGATAATCTGGTCATCTCCCGGTACAACCATCGTAATCCGAGACACTCCCACTTGCTCCGCTGGGCCAACGGCCAGACTTTCAATATTAAAACCCCGACGGGCAAATAAACCAGCAATTCGAGTGAGGACACCCGCTTCATCTTCAACTAAAACCGAAAGAGTGTGTTTCATTTATCCAAAAAAGACGCATTTCGTGCTATTCTACTGTCGCCCATTCGCCTTTTAAGCAGAAGTGCACGCCCATTGAACCTGCATTAGACATTTTATCCCGAGTTATTGGCCGTTCATCTTCGGGAAAAAACCTTGATAAATTTCGCTTTTACCGCAGTCTCGATCCCCCTAAATCCCCCTTAAGAAGGGGGACTTTGATAGCACTCCTGTCCCCCCCGACCTAAGGGGGGTTAGGGGGGATCGGCTCGATCTCAACCCTAAACCCGCCCCAACCCGGTGCTGACGGCACCCGATCCAAGTTTTTTGTGTACGAACGTACACAATTCATTCCTAGAATAAAAACTATTCAGGTCTGGTGGCTGGCGAAAACTGCAATTTTGACACCAATTGGTGACAAAACTGCGAAGTACCAAGCCACCATAACTTACATAAAAACCCGGTGTTGCAGCGATGGCATCTGGCGGCGGACTTGTTCTAGCCGATCGGGATTAATCTCTGCCACCGCCACACCCGGTTCCTCTCCGGCATCCGCCAAAACCGCACCCCAAGGGTCTACAATCATGGCGTGACCGTGTGTTTGACGGCGACCGTAGTGGTGTCCAGTCTGTGCCGGGGCGATCGCATAACAAGTATTCTCGATCGCCCTAGCTTGCAACAAAACCTTCCAATGATCCTTGCCAGTGTAAGCAGTAAACGCCGCCGGCACGAACAAAACATCAGCACCCTTCTGCGACAAATGCCTGTACACTTCCGGGAACCGCACGTCATAGCACACCGAAAGTCCCAGCGTCCCCAACTCCGGCGACACATAAACCGGCGGCAAATCTTCACCAGCTTTCACCGTGTTCGATTCCCTGTAAGTAATCCCGTCTGGCACATTCACATCAAACAAATGTACTTTTTTGTACCTTGCCACTTCGCTACCGTTTGGGTCTACTAGCAAGCAAGTATTGTATACCTTCCCCCCATCCGTCGGCACGGGAAATCCGCCGCCCAGAATCGTCACCTGGAACCGCTGGGCCATAGTTTTGAGGAATTTTTCGCTTTGGAGTCCGATCGCCTCTGCTTGAGCAATCTTCTCCTCCTCTTCTCCCATAAACGAGAAATTTTCTGGTAAGGAAACTAACTCCGCACCCCGACGCACTGCCAGGTCGATTAATTCCTCTGCCTGCACCAAATTTTTTTGCAGGTCAGGCAAGCTAGTCATTTGAATTGCTGCGGCGAGATAAGACTTCATCGATTCACAATATTAGTCATTAGTCAGTTGTCAGTTGTCAGTTGTTAGTTGTTAGTTGTTCTTGGTTCTTGGTTCTTGGTTCTTGGTTCTTGGTTCTTAGTAGCTATGCCCCATGCCCCATGCCCCATGCCCTATTCCCTATTCCCCATGCCCTATTCCCCATGCCCCATGCCCTATTCCCCATGCCCACTTCATGTTACTGAGAAAGTCTATAGAGTTTGAGAGTTCTGATGTTTGAGCTTTAAATTAACCTTTAACTCATCACTCAAAACTCAAAACTCTCAACTTTTTTGCCCTAATTTTTGAGACCTAATTCCGGTCAAATCTTAAGGCATCGGATGGAAAAGCAAGTCAGGGAAAAAGCGGTTAAATTCAATCAAACCCGCAGCTTGAATAGAGAACCAAAGCGCTGCCAATACTGGTGCGGTCGAAAGAAACTTGACAAAATATTGCATGAATTCTGCTCCTGAAAATTCGAGACAGTTGGTAATTGCCGATCGCTCGGTAAGACGCTAATTGCTAACTTGCAGTTAATCGATCAACTGTTAGCTATTAGCCTTGGCTCCATTTCCCTATTTTAGCGGGGGGAAACAGTAATTTCGTCGTCCTTGGCAAACATTTCACCAGTGGTGATTTCTTTGAGTGCTGCCAGAGGCCACAAAAAGCCACTCAGCATACAGGAGATTGCCACAGGAACGTCGATAATAATCTCTTTTTCCTCTGGAGTTGCAGATTTTTTGGCAATTTGCAGATAAGCGCGGCCTACCCAACCAATCCAACCAGCAATATACAAGAACAGCACGCTAGGAATCAAAAAGTCGCCAGCCTTGTCCAAGCTGCCGTCTACGATTAAGTGCGGGTATCCTTCCGGGCCGCACATAGCTTGAGAATACATCTCGAATCTTGCCTTGGCAGATGCCGGGTCGCCATTGGTAGAACGTGCATTTTTAGCCAGTTCCTTGAATTCGGGAGAGTCCTTGCACGGCACTAAATTGTAAGCCGAAGCAACTGGAACAAAACTGATCCACAGACTAACCACTAAAATTGCAGCAAACAATCGTCGCATGAAATTGTTTCCTTTTGTTACAAAACAATAAGTTTTTGTACAAGCATTTCAACTTGCCGATCCGAATCCAGATTACCGCACTTGCTGACAGTCTAAAGTCTCCATCATAGAGGCGGCAAAGCCCAAAAGAATCAGGGATTCCGGTTTCATAGGTCAGTGCGAGAGCTTAGCAATACCGCTAGGATATTCCGCAGCTTGCATTATAGTTCGATCGCCTCCGGCCCACTCCAACGGCTGGCAAATATCCGCAAGCAATAACCTGAGAACAGATCGAGCCGGGGGACTTGCGCCGAATTCGTTAAGCTAGCAATAGCTAACCTATCAAATAAAATTACCAGTTAATGGCAACCATTTTCGCAATTGAAACAAGTTGTGACGAAACAGCAGCAGCGATTGTTAAGAATCGTCAAGTTTGCAGCAATGTTGTAGCATCACAAATTAAAATCCACGAGCAGTACGGTGGGGTAGTCCCGGAAGTAGCTTCGCGGAGTCACCTAGAAATGCTAAATCAGGTAATTGCCCAGTGTCTGAGTGAAGCCAACTTGAGTTGGTCAGAAATTGACGGCATTGCAGCGACTTGTGCCCCCGGTTTAGTAGGTGCATTGTTAGTCGGGCTGACAGCGGCGAAAAGCTTGGCAATAGTCCACCAAAAACCTTTTTTAGGCGTCCACCACCTCGAAGGGCACATCTACGCTTCTTACTTAATCGAACCCGACTTGCAGCCGCCGTTTTTGTGCTTGTTAGTTTCGGGGGGACACACCAGTTTAATTTATGTTAAAGATTGCGGCGTTTACGAAACAGTCGGACAAACGCGCGACGATGCGGCGGGTGAAGCTTTTGATAAAGTCGCCAGACTGTTGCAGCTAGGATATCCCGGCGGGCCGCTGATGGACAAATTGGCTGCCCTGGGGAATCCCCAAGCACACCCCCTCCCAGAAGGCAAAATTTCGCTGCCCGGTGGCGGCTACCATCCCTACGACAGCAGTTTTAGCGGGTTGAAAACAGCAGTTTTGCAATTAGTGCAGAAACTTAAAAAACAAGATATTAATGCCGGTGGCGAAGGCGTCTTGACTGCCTCTACAATTAATGATATTGCGGCAAGTTTTCAGGAAACAGTGGCGAAGGGTTTAACCAAAAGGGCGATCGACTGTGCGCTAAATTTCGGACTCACTACTATAGTAGTCGGTGGCGGAGTCGCAGCCAACAGCGGACTCCGAAAACATTTACAAGCAGCCGCAGTTAAGCACAACTTGCGAGTATTGTTTCCCCCATTAAAATATTGCACGGACAACGCAGCAATGATCGGCTGTGCGGCGGCAGAACACTTTCAGCGAGGACACACCTCACCCCTGACATTGGGAGCCAATTCGCGGATGGCTGTTAGGGATATCATGGAACTGTATAGCAGTTGACAGTTGACAGTTGACAGTTGACAGTTAATAATTGCAGAATTAATGCAAAAAATTGTTTTACGCGCGAATTATGGCAGTAAGGTGCACATTGCTCACCCTACATATATGACACAAAAAATGGTTTGACGCGTGAATTATGACGGCTATACAGCACAGTAAAAAATTGGTATAACAGTCAACTGTCAACTCTTTCTTAAATCATGAAAATCCGCGACGCAGTAGAAAGCGATTTACCCGCAATTGTCCAAATATACAATGCAGCAATACCGGGGAGAATGGCCACAGCAGATTTAAAACCAGTCTCAGTCGAAAGCCGCCTCGCATGGTACAGAGAACACTCGCCCTATTCTTTGCCGATTTGGGTAATGGAATCAGAAAAAAAAATCGTCGGCTGGCTGAGTTTTCAGCTTTTCTACGGACGCGCCGCCTATCAGCATACCGCAGAAGTTAGCATCTACGTCACACCCGATCGCCAAAGCTGCGGAATTGGACAAAAATTATTGCAATCGGCAATTACGCAAAGTCCTAAATTGAGACTTAAAACCCTGATGGCAATAATTTTTGCTCACAATCAGCCGAGTTTAGCGTTGTTCCAGAAATTTGGGTTTCAGCAGTGGGGATATCTGCCGCAAGTCGCCGAACTTGATGGCGTTGAAAGAGATGTGATAATTCTGGGTTTGCGTTGTTTGTAGGGACACCGCAATGCTTTTTATCGTGTTAACTTAAGATTAAACGTAATCATAGACTGCTGTTTACCGCCGAGACCAGATCCCCCCTAGCCCCCCTTCAAAAGGGGGGGACAAGATTCTTATCAAAGTCTCCCAACAATCAGGGGGACTTCAAACACTTCGGGTTCGCCCCGATTATCCCCGGGACTTTGAATGCTCTTTCTTGTCCCCCTTTTTTAAGGTGGACTTTGAACACTCTTGTCCCCCCCTTTTGAAGGGGGGTTAGGGGGGATCTGGACTCGGCTAGAAGCGAGATTTTCCAAAGCAAAACCTGCCCTAGCGATGTGATGTTTGCTCAATCTGCTAAAATTGTAATTTCATCCAAAGATGCGATCGCCACATCAGCCTTTTCCAAATGACTAACCTGGGCATTCCCCCAACAAATCCCGATGCAGCCAGCCGCGCCAGCATCTTTACCCATCTGAATATCGCCCGCCGAATCTCCCACCATTAAAGTTGCTGCGGGATCTACTCCCAGTCTCTCACAAGCTAACAAAAATAGTTTCGGATCGGGTTTATTCAGATGTACAGAATCTACACCCATTTCTAACTGAATATATTCGCTTAATTGGTGAGCTTTCACAAGTTTTTCTACCGCTTTTGTTGTCGCAGCCGAAAGAATTCCTAGTTTCAAACCAGCTTCAGACAGAGATTTTAATACTTCCAAACTGCCAACAAACAAAGGAGAAGGTGGACTACTTTTTAACATTTGGTCAGCTTCATCAAAAGCGCGTTGAGCAATAGTTAAAGATTCTATCCATCCTCTGCCAGTTTCCGCGATATATCCTGCCGCCACAATTTCGTTTTCCCGGCGACTACCCACTGCTAGCAAGCCCGTGGGGTCGATTTTACCAACTTCGATGCCGAAAGCCATTTGTAATGGCTCTCCAACGCCTGGGATTTGAGCATCTACGAGGCGCGATCGCTTCATCCCTAAATGTCTCAAAAATTCTTGAGAATCCTCTAGAGTGCCGTCTTTGTCAAAGATTACGGCTTGAATATTAGAGAAGCTAATGCCCCGACATTTAATAGTTACCAAGAATCAAAACTCCTTAATTTTTATATTGCCTTCTATCTTCTCATCTTTTCATGTTTTTGGCAATTGGTATCAGAATTATTTATCTCTCTTTTCTCTTCCTCTGCGCTCTCTGCGCTCTCTGTGGTTAAATCATTCCGAAACAATCGCCAACAATGACAATTAAAAATCAAACATTATTCTTGATAACTAAATCCGCAATGATTAATGCGAGTTGAACAGGCTTCACAGGCTTAGCAATATGCTTGTTGAAACCTGCATCGATCGCCTTTTGCCGTTCTCCATCGCTAGCATAAGCAGTAAGCGCAATGGCTGGAATATTTCCACCAGCTTCGGCATCAAGAGATCGCACTTGTTGCATCAAGGAATACCCATCTTCCTCTGGCATTCCAATATCGGAAATTAGCACGTCATAAAGGTTTTTCGTCAAAGCCGCGATCGCCTCTTTTACAGATCCCACCGTTAGCACCTGGGCACCGCAGTCTTCCAGCACAAATTGCAATAACTCACGGGTATCGACATCATCATCTACGCTTAATATTTGCAAGCCTTCAAGGCTTGGCACGGCGTCTTTTGAGCTGTTTGGGGGTACGCTTAATACAGTCGGCTCTACATGACTAGGCGGTGTTAATTGTTGGGCAATTGCAACTAGCGGCAACTTCACAGTTATTGTAGTTCCTTGTCCCTCACCCGGACTTTCAGCAAGCACCGTACCGTCGTGAAGTTCGACTAATTGACGGACGATCGACAAACCTAATCCTAGCCCTTGATTAGCCTTGGTGGTGCTGGAATCACCTTGATGGAAACGATCGAAAATATAGGGCAAAAAGTCTGCCCGAATCCCTTTTCCAGTGTCGGTGACTCGAATTTGAGCGTGACAGTCGATCGACTCTAGGGCAATTTCCACTCGTCCGCCCGATGGAGTAAACTTAATGGCGTTAGATAGAATATTCCACAATACTTGTTGTAACCTGTCAGCATCGCCTAAAACCGTCGCAGAAGTCAACTGTGCAACCATTTGGATGTTTTTGGCATCGGCTGATAATTGCACCCCGTCGATCGCACTTTGCGCCACCACAACCAGATCGATCGGACTAATATCGAGATGAATCTTACCACTCGTAATCCGGGAAATATCCAGAATATCTTCAATTAACTGATTTTGCGCCCTCGCACACCGCTCGATTACCTCTAGGGCCCGAGTAACGGCTGGTTCCTTCAGCTTGCCAGAGCGCAGCAATTTTGCCCATCCCAGGATCGGAGTCAGGGGGTTGCGGAGCTCGTGGGAGAGATTCGCCAGAAATTCATCTTTGGCACGGTTGCTGATTTCTGCGTCTTGACGGGCTGACTTCTCCTGCATCAATAACTGCGATCGCTCTGTCTCAAACTGCTTGCGATTTGTGATATCCTCGATCGACAACAAAATCATTAAAGCTTGGTCTTCTCGTTGCAGTTTACAAGCATTCAGCAGCATAGTTTTCTGCCCAATCTGCTCAAATACATGATCCAACTCAAAGTTTTGAAGCTGAACATCACTCACCAGAATATCTTCCAAGATCGATCGCAGTTTCGGGATATTCCATTGCCCATTTCCTAATTCAAACAGCGAAAATAGCGCTGTTTCTGGGGCTGAAACCTGAAATGTTTCATAGAACGATCGATTGGCTGTGTTCACTTGTAGATCGGCATCCAGCACGACTAAAGGTGTTTGCACAGTTTCGACGATCGTTTCAGCATAATTTCGGGCTAACTCTAAGGTTTTGGCAGTGCGTTTCATAGCATCAATATCGATCCAAACCATTACCACACCGTCAATCACGTTTTCCGTCGTGCGATAAGGACGAATGCGGAGGTTGTACCAATATCCCGCTAGAGTTTTGATTTCTTGTTCTTTCGTCTGGAGAGTATCAATCACCTCCAAAATCATCGTTTCTAAATCTGGAACATCAAGAGTGGAGCGAATATCGCTAAAAGGTCGTCCAATATCTGTAGGAATCAGATTAAAAAGTTGCTTTGCCATTGGCGTAAAGCGTCTAATCTTTAAATCGTTTGCCAGCATCAAAATCGGGATATTGATACTAGCCAGTAAATTTATTAAGTCGTTATTTATTTGGTGTTGTTCAATATTTCGACTGCGAAGTTCCTCATTAGTGGTAATCAGTTCCTCGTTGGTAGCTTGAATCTCTTCTTTGGCAGTTTCTAATTCCTCGTTGGTGCTTTGCAACTCCTCGTTGCTTGATAGGATTTCTTCGTTGGCAACTTTGATATCTTGGTTGAGACTTTCCTGCTCGTGAATTACTGCTTGGAGATGCGCTTGAGCCGAATTTTTTTCTTGATTAGCGGTGGCAAGTGCCTGTCTCAAACGCACAATCTCACGCTCTAAATCACCAGCATCCAAGGTCTCAGCATTGACGGTACTGAGATCGATCGCAGTGGGTAAAGCTTCTTCAAATAGAATCAAAAAGTAGCGTGATTCTACAGTCGCAGGCTGGAAGGGAATCACCTCAAGATTGACTAGACTCGATCGCTCGCCCGCGACCAGTATTACCCCTTCTTTTCTCACAATTACATTCTGCATTTGTGCCTGATAAATTGCCGTGCGTAGCTCGATTATCAAGCCTTCCCTTGCCATTGTCAGCAAATTTAAGGTGGGAATCCCTGGTGTCAGTCTCAAGTAAAGATTAGTGTCTCCCCGCACTTGCAGAATGTTCATCTGCTCGTTGACGACCACACCTGCTGGGGCATAGCGATTCAAAATCAGTTGGTCTGTGTATCGCTGTAAGTCAAAGGAATCTGAAGCGTTTTCATTCATTTGCTCAGATTCATCTACTTTAGCGACGGGGTAAGAACTCGTCGAAAACGAAAATATTGGACTATTTTCAGTCAATCTTTTAGCATAAATTTTGCACTTTGTGTGCACTGAATCAAACAAGGATGAGAATTTTCCGATACTCTCAGAATTGCCTAACAGTAGAAAGCCAGTCGGGTTAAGACTGTAATGAAAAATGGGAATTAGTCGTTTTTGCAACGGCTCTGCCAAGTAAATCAGCACATTTCGACAGCTAATTAGATCTAGATTGGAAAAAGGCGGGTCGCTGCCTAAGTTTTGTCTGGCAAATATACACAGTTCGCGGACTATTTTGTTGATTTTATAGCCTCCTCCTTCGAGGATAAAGAAGCGAGTGCGACGCTCTGATGAAACGTCGATCATCTGGTTTTCCAAGTAGAAGCCAGACCTCGCTTTGCCGATCGCTGCTTCGCTAATATCTGTGGCAAAAATCTGGATCGCTGGGAGAGAAACTCGATCGCCCAAAAACTCTAACAAACAAATGGCGATCGAGTAAACTTCTTCTCCTGTGGAACATCCCGCCACCCAAATCCGGATCGGAATTTTGGCCGATTTATGTTCGGTAATTGTCGGAAAAACTAGCTCTTTTAACTGTTGAAAGGCTTCTGGATCTCGGAAAAAACTGGTGACGTGGATCAGGATTTCTTGATACAGGGCTTGGACTTCAGCCGGATTGTCTCGCAGGTATTGAGCGTAATCTGCCAATCTATCCAGCTTATATAACAGCATCCGTCGCTGAATGCGTCGATCGATTGTGGCGACTTTGTAGTGGGTGAAATCAACGCCTGTAGTCGATCGTAGCATTCCCAAAATAGTTGCCCGCACATCCCTCTCTGGGGGTAATTCTTCAACCGGGATGGTCGATATCGGGCAAGAAAGCAAGGGATTGTCACTGAGATTTGCCAATTCCTCAGCAATTTGTTGAGGGGGCAGAACGAAGTCTACATCACCTGTGGCAACTGCGGTATTCGGCATACTATCGAATTTTGCCGAGGCTTCACATTGAGCAAAGGTCACTCCTCCGGCTGCTTTGATTGCTTTGAGCCCCAGGGAACCGTCTCCGTCTCCCCCCGATAATACTACGGCGATCGCCTTGTGTCCGCGATCGGCTGCCAAGGACACGAAAAACGCATCTCCCGGCATATATTTTCCATAAATTTTCTCGCGGGGTGTGAGTTTCAGCACCCCGGAGGCGAGTGTCATCTTGGTGTTGGGCGGAATTATATATACCTGATTCGGCTCTACAGTCGTCCCGTCTTGCACCTGACTGACAGGCATTTGCGTGGTTCTGGTGAGAATTTCGCTCAACAGACTTTTGTGATTGGGGTCTAAGTGCTGAATCAGCACAAATGCCATGCCCGTATCGGTGGGTAAGTGGCTAAGTAACTCCGTGAATGCTTCTAGCCCTCCGGCAGAGGCGGCAATCCCAACGATGGGAAAGGGGGCATCTACTGTGTTTTGCTCTTCGGGATCGAGCGAGGATGGTGCGATCGATTCCGGTATATTTGCTTCAGAGTTGTTCATCGAAATCTCCGCGAAAACCCCGTATTTGTTAACGGAAAGGATCTCAACCGATTTTCTGTTCATTCTCAGCGTAGCTGAGAATGACAGAAGATCGACTCATAAATATTATATTGATAATAAAAAATAAGCTTAAAAAAAGAGGGTAATCCCTCTTTAACCAATAACACTAATTTCGATATTATTCGACTGTCACCGGAGGTATTTCTTCAGATACCTCTGATGTAGCTTCCGTGACAGGTTCGGGTATAGCTTCCGCGACAGGTTCGGGTGTAGCTTCCGTAACTGGTTCGGGTGTAGCTTCCGCTTCCGTAACTGGTTCGGGTGTAGCTTCCGTAACTGGTTCGGTTGTTTCTTCCGGCAAATCTTCTTCCATTGCTGACGGTACATCTTCGAGTATTTCATCGGAGAGTTCGTCAGAATCAGTTGCATCTACAGGAACTTCAATCCCAGCTTTAGCTTGCTTTTGAGCGAGCATTTTTTCGCGGAACTTAGCAGCCATTTCCTCAGCTTTCTCGTACACCAATTCGCGATTTTTAACCATCGCGCCAGGCTCCGGTTCCAACTGCTTGGTGGAGAGAGAAATCCGGCCTCTCTCAGCATCCAAGTCAATGATCATCACTTTCACTTCGTCGTTGACATTGAAGACGCTATGAGGCGTATCGATGTGATCGTGCGAAATTTCCGAGATGTGCAGCAAGCCGCTGACGCCGCCGATGTCGATAAAAGCACCGTAGGGCTTGATGCCGCGCACTGTACCGATGACCACTTCCCCGACTTCGAGGCGGTTCATCTTGCGCTCGACTAAGGCGCGACGGTGGCTCAACACTAGGCGGTTGCGGTCTTCGTCTACCTCTAAGAATTTTAATGGCAATTCTTCGGCGACTAATTCTTCCTTCGGTTTGCGGGTGCTGATGTGAGAACCGGGAATAAAGCCTCGCAATCCTTCAATTCTTACGAGTGCGCCGCCTCGGTTGGTGGCAAATACTTGCGATCGAACTGTAGCGTCTTCTGCTTGCAGTTGTCGCACTCTTTCCCAGGCGCGCATATACTCAATGCGTCGAATGGACAGGGTTAATTGTCCGTCTTCATTTTCATCGGTGAGGATGAAAAATTCTCTGGTTTCGTTTGATTGCAATACTTCTTCAGGGCTTTCCACTCGATTGATGGACATTTCCTGAATGGGAATGTACGCTGCTGTTTTAGCACCGATATCAATCAGAGCGCCCCTCGGTTCTATACTAAAAACTGTACCCGCTACTACATCGCCGGGGCTAAAGTGATAGTCATATTTATCAAGTAAGGCCGCAAAATCTTCGTGAGTAAAGCCGATGTCTTTGACTGTGGTTTTGGTATTGACCATGCGAATAGTTTCCTAGGATTTCTCTCCTTCATGTTTTTCGTTTGCAGGCAGATACTAGAGATTTTGCTAAAAAAGTGGTTAACTTCTTGCAAAATCTTTTACGAAAGTCAGTTTTTGCCAACTTTTGCCCGGTGCAACCGTACACCGGCGCTTGCCATTGCTCTTAATTCCAACTCTGTGTTAAAGCGTTTGATTTTTAACATTCAGAGTCCAGTGGACTATTTTGACACTCTCAGGTATAAATAAACTGAGATTCTTCATTCAACGAGCCGACTTGCTGGCGACAGGATTACTCCAGTCTAAGTAGAGGTCGGTTTCTCCAGAAGCGTAAATTTCGGTATGCCCTACCGTATTTAAGTTGGTCACCGATCTTTAGTTAGGTTTTGTTCAAATGCGAGCTTTCCTAAACTGCAACACCGTTAGGTGTGACTACGCACTCAACTAATCCAGTTAAGTTTTTACGTTGTCTAGTTATACTCTATTTTAGACCGATGACGATCATATCACACCCAGCACTCTTACTGAGAAAAAAGAACACTCGCTCGAATGAGAGTCTCTTGAGTCGCTATTCCTCCCGGCCTTCCTCGCGACACGGTTTTCAATCTCCCAGAATATTTCTATAAATTAATTTAAGCGAGCTTAGCTGGGAGTAGCATAGGATGCGGGGCTTTCTCGATCGCACGCATCCGAATCCGGCACACCACCGTCAAAATCTGGGTTAGTTCCTGGTTCTTGAGTTTCGCTGAGGGGATTCTGAAGGTGATTTAGGGTATCTACAAAATCTCGGATGCCTCGAAATTGCCGATATACCGAGGCAAAACGGACGTAAGCGACTTCGCTGAGCGGCCGCAGATGTAACAATACTAATTCTCCAATGTCAGAACTGGTGACTTCGCGGAGCGATCGACCTTGGAGTTGAGCTTCGATTTCTTCTGCCAGGGTTTCGAGTTGTCCCGAAGACAAACCTGTTTTTTCGCAGGCCCGAACCAGTCCCCTGACTAATTTTGACCGATCGAAAGATTCGCGCTTCCCGTCCCGCTTAATCACCGTAATCGGCACAAATTCTATGCGTTCGTAAGTTGTGAAGCGGTGCTGACAGCTCAAACATTCGCGCCGCCGACGGATGCTTTGACCAGATTCGGCTGAACGCGATTCGAGAACGCGGCTATTTGTGTGTTGGCAGGAGGAACAGCGCATGATTGCTGATTTTAACAGGTGTTGCCAGCAAATTGCCATTCATCTAACCGCCCGGGGGTCTGATGAATAGCTGGACTAGAAAAATTACTGAGGATACAGTGCTGAGGATGTGTCTCAACTTGAGCTAAAACCTAGTTCTAGACTGCTGTTTGATGACTAGACCCGATCCCCCCTAGCCCCCCTTAGGTCGGGGGGAACCGGAAACTCTCTCAAAGTCCCCCAACTATCAGGGAGGGGACAGGAGTCTTATCAAAGTCCCCCTTCTTAAGGGGGATTTAGGGGGATCTAGACTCTGCTATAAACAAGAGATACAAAGGTTTTGAGGCCATTGTTGACACCCCTTGGCTGCCAGCGTAAGCTAATTATTTGCCAATCCGGGGTGGTTCCCGAAAGGCGATCGCAAAAAATAGTACACCTAAGGCTAAAGCCAGAATCAAAATGTAAGCAACGCTTTCCATGTTAAATTTTCCCTATCTTCCCTTGCCGTATTATTTTATCAGAAAATTGGGTTTAAAACTCCGTCCCGATCGCACGACTTTTTTACATTGTTAAGTAAAATAACAAATCCATCTTCACAAATGAATATGGTAGGATAACTTGATCGCACAAGATGTAAAAACCTACCGCCGGACTGAGGGAAAGTCTACGCCCAAAACATTTTTGAGGAGATATGACTGCGCAGCTAGGCTGCAAATGTAATCAGCCTGGGAACCCACGCTTGCGCGGGATATTTTGACAGAAATGTCTTAAGAATCCCCGTACCTTAAGGTCGGGGAGTGTCAATAACTAAAAAAACCCGGTTTCTTGAAGAAACCGGGTTTTTGTGCACCGGGAAGTTTCCCGGTGTACTCTTCGGCGGCAGAAAACTAGATAGATTCTTCTCTTCTTGTGCTCTTGTCGCCCAGTTTTTGGAACAAGCCCCACTCGACTTGTTCTTCCAGGTCAGCCTCAACTCCAGCAAACACGTCGCGGAAAATAGTCCGAGAACCGTGCCAGATATGGCCGAAGAAGAACAGCAAAGCAAAGCAAACGTGTCCGAAAGTAAACCAACCGCGAGTTGAAGTACGGAAAACACCGTCAGAATTCAAGGTTTCGCGATCGAATTCAAATACTTCACCCTGTTGGGCGGCGCGAGCAAACTTCTTAACATCTAGAGGATTCTTAAAAGTTTGACCGTTCAGTTCGCCACCGTAGAAGCTGACAGTAACTCCGCTTTGTTCAAAACTGTATTTTGATTCAGCACGGCGGAAGGGGATGTCAGCGCGAACGACCCCATCTTTGTCCGTCAAAATTACTGGGAAAGTTTCAAAGAAGTTCGGGAGGCGTCGTACCGACAATACCCGACCTTCGTTGTCAGTAAATACTGCATGGCCCAACCAAGTTTTAGCAATACCGTCGCCGTTGACCATCGCGCCAGCACGGAACAAACCACCTTTAGCAGGAGAGTTGCCTACGTAGTCGTAGAAAGCCAATTTTTCGGGAATTTGCTCGTAAGCTTGTTGGAAGCTTTGACCGACGGCCAAGCTAGCTTGAGCTCTGCGATCGATCTCTTGTTGGAAATAGTTGCCGTCCCACTGATAGCGAGTCGGGCCGAAAAGCTCGATCGGAGTAGCCGCAGAACCGTACCACATCGTACCCGCAACCACGAAAGCTGCAAAGAACACAGCAGCAATACTGCTAGAAAGTACAGTTTCGATATTCCCCATCCGCAGGGCTTTGTAAAGACGTTCCGGCGGCCGCACAGTTAAGTGGAACAAACCGGCAATTACGCCGACTACGCCCGCTGCAATGTGGTGAGCGACGATGCCACCCGGATTGAACGGATCGAAGCCTTCAGGGCCCCAAGCAGGCGCCACTGGTTGGACGTGACCTGTCAAGCCGTAGGGGTCGGAAACCCACATTCCCGGGCCAAAAAGTCCCGAAAGGTGAAATGCCCCGAAGCCGAAGCAGAGCAAGCCGGAGAGGAACAAGTGAATGCCAAACATTTTTGGCAAGTCGAGGGCTGGTTCGCCGGTGCGAGGATCTCTGAAGAGTTCCAAATCCCAGAATACCCAGTGCCATACTGCTGCTAAGAACAGCAAACCGGAGAGGATGATGTGAGCGACGGCGACGCCTTCAAAAGACCAGAAGCCAGGATCGACGTTACTTTCGCCGGTGATGCTCCAACCGCCCCAAGAGCCGGTGACTCCTAAGCGAGTCATGAAGGGTAGCACGAACATCCCTTGACGCCACATCGGGTTCAGAACTGGATCTGTGGGATCGAAGACTGCTAGTTCGTAAAGGGCCATCGAGCCGGCCCAACCTGCCACGAGGGCAGTGTGCATTAAGTGTACAGAAATCAATCGACCTGGGTCATTTAAGACGACTGTGTGTACGCGATACCAGGGTAGTCCCATTGACTGCGGTTCTCCAAGGTGTAAGTGATGATGTCTATTTTGACGGAAAAATCAGATTCTCAATGCCGTGCAGTTACCTGCGGGCTGTAAATTCTGCCTTTTACCGAATCCTTTCTACCTTCACAGGTGGAGGCATAAAAATGAAAGTTATTTAAAGAAGTGTATCGAGTGTTAGAACCGATTGCAATATGTTCGGCCTTACATTAATTGCGGGTTCTCGATTTCGCAGCGGGTGGCGATCGTCCCGAGGCGTTCGAGGACTTGCTCGGCATCGATCAGTCTGGTGAGGGTGACGCTGCCGATATTTTTTGCCGGATCTGCGGGATCGGGAGGGGCACAGGGTTTGACTTCTACCATGAGCACGGCGTCTTCTACCCGGTAGAGCCACATTTTTTCGTTGCGATCCAACAGGGAGAGCTTGAGCTGTTGGATGTCTGGCTGGCGCCTCCAGCCGGCTGCTGTCCACTCGCCGCCAACTCCCCAGACGCGCCCCACTTTCCAGCCGTCGGATAAGAAGAAATATTTCATTTGCTGTGTGCGCTTGTTAATTATTTTTTTGTTATAGCATTCGGCCGAAGCAAGAAGGAAGTTATGTTAGGGTGCCGATCGCGGGTACAATAATGTGGCGATCGCCTACTTAAGAATTTTCCCCTGCGATCGGCATCCTACTGACTGACTTACAAAGAAACCGGTTGTCGAGTTTCTCGATCGCAAGTTACCTGTTGTAAAGGAATCTTCACAACGAATTCTGTCCCTTTACCGGGAGCAGAAATACAACTAATTTGACCGCCGTGTTGTTCGACAACAATTTGGTGACTGATAGATAAACCCAATCCCGTGCCACTCCCTACAGGTTTTGTGGTAAAAAACGGGTCAAACATCTTTTTTAGCACTGCTTCACTCATGCCAATACCGTTGTCAGCAATCCGAATCACTGCGAATTGAGTGGGAGAATTTTCGGGAGTAATTGTCGCTGACAACTGATTGTAAGCTCTTGCTGCTTTGCCTTTGCCAACTCCCGAACCTTCTGCTGTTTCCAGCTCAGTATGAATCTCTATTTTGGGGTAAGGCTGAGTTTCTAGTGCATCAATGGCATTATTGAGCAAACTGGCAAACACCTGATTCAACTGACTGCTGTAACAGGGAACTTCCGGCAGGTTGCCGTAGTTTTTTATTACCTCAATCTCTTGAGAAATAATGCTGACTCCACTTTTTTTGCTAATACCTTTACCTCCCGCTCGGTGCTGGACAAATAGTAAAGTGTGATCGAGATTTTGATTGATATCTACTTCTTTGATGCCGGATTCGTCGAGCTTTGTGAAAAACTTTAACGAGTCAACAATTTGTTTGATGCGCGATGCTCCAGACTCGATTGACTGCATTAGCCGCGACCAATCTTTTTGCAAAAAATCTAAATCTATACTCTCAGCGAGTTGTTGTATTTCGACTCCTGGTTCTGGATATTTGTTTTTGTAAAGTTCCAGGAGGTTATTTAAATCTTGGAAATAGTGGCGGGCTGGATTGATATTGCCCAAAATAAAACTATTGGGATTGTTGATTTCGTGGGCAACTCCTGCTACCATTCTCCCGAGACTTAACATTTTTTCCGTTTGAATCAGTTGGGATTGAGTGCGTCTGAGATTGTCTAATGTTAATTTTAATTGAGTAGCTTTTTCTCGTTCCCGCAGTTCGCTTTTTCGCAGTTCCAGTTCGGCTTGTTTGACAGCGGTGATGTCGCGGCTGACAGATAAGACAGATGCAATTGTCCGATCGCGCTTAAATTCAGGAACCATACAAACTTGATAAAATTTAGTGCCTGATTTTGTGAGAAAATTAAACTCAAAGCACTGTTCGGTGCCGTTAGCGAACACGGCGCACAAAGTTGCTTCCGAGAGCATCACCACTTCCTCGGACATTCCTAACTCTCGATGGGTTTTACCCGTGAATGCTGCGGCGGGGATTCCTGTAGCTAATTCGACTGCTGGATTGACGTAAAGGTGGCGCAGTTGCTTGTCAAATCGGGAAATCATATCCGGGGAATTTTCCGCTAGGGCTCTGAATTCTTGTTCGCGGCGGTATGAGGTTTCTTGTGCAAGCTTTTGCTCGGTAATGTCGTAAGTCATCATCAGAATGCAGTTGGTGTCGCCAATGCTAATGATTTCTGCGGATATGAGGACACACTTGATATTGTCGAACTTGGTACGAAACTGGAATTCTTGTTTGTAAATACTGCCGGATATGTGCAAGATTTCTAAGAAACGATCGCGATCGCCCAAATTCTCCCATAAATTGATTTGGCGATCGGTTTTTCCCAAGATTTCCTCGGGAAAATAGCCGGTGAGGTTGCAAAAGCTCTGGTTGACTTCCGTTAAGTATCCCTTTTCCAGTGTGGCGATTGTCATGGCGGCGGGGCTGCTGCGAAAAGCTTTGGCAAATTTTTCTTCGGAAAAGCGCAGGGCTAACTCGGCTAATTGACGCGATCGCACTTCCGATCGCAACAGCATATTTTGTTGTTCTAATTGTTTGGTGAGGTTGCGGAGTTGTAGGTGAACGTTGATGCGGGCGATCGCCTCTTCGTGCTCCAGCGGTTTAGTGATGTAGTCTACTGCACCCAAAGTCAACCCTTTCACTTTATCCGCAGCCTCGGAAAGAGCCGTCATAAAAATTACGGGAATGTCCTTAACTTCATCTATTGATTTCAGGCGGCGGCAGGTTTCAAATCCGTCTATTCCCGGCATCATCACATCTAGCAAAATGATATCTGGCAAGATTTTTGTGACTCTATCCAGCGCTTTTTCTCCCGTTGTAGCTACAAAAATCTCAAATCCGTATTCCACTAGGAAATATGATAATATGTTAATATTAGCGGGTTGGTCGTCTACGATTAATACTTTGCTTTTTGGCTGAGTCTGCATATTTTTATGTTTGAAAATCAACAAAATGGATCACATAAAGTAGGTTGATTGGGAGTGTCTTAACCCAACATACAAGAATATGAGAAGGCATTGAATAGAGAAACAGAGTTGCTTGCCACAAACTCAACCTGAAAGCCGAGATATTGCATCGCTATTACTCGGCTGCTTGAGTTTGGTTGAAGTTGGTGCAACAGATCGGATGTAGGAGATGGATCCCTGATAGAAATCTATTCTACTATTTATTCTTCAAATTTGCTCGCTTATATCAACTTTAGAGTGTGAAAAATTGGGTTTCTGGTGCCGTGACGTACAACTGCCATCAACACCAGCGATCGCGATTGTCGCGCATCCCAAGGCTTACGTTTAACTGGGAATGACTTACTTACGTATTTTCCCTCTCACATACTTACTATTTATACTGCACTATTGATAATGCCAGTTTGCTCGCTGCGAACTATTTTTAGGATTGAGGCTACAACTCGTTGTTAAATCCGATTATGAGGATTGAACTCCTACTAGGAAGCAATTTTAGTCGCCCGGATTTAAGTAAGGCTCAATTAGTTTAATTATCGCGTCATCGTCATAGCGATCGACTAACTGCCAAATTTTCCGAGCAAATAGGGCATAGGTGGGATTTAACTCTTGCAGGCGCTGCGCTTCGTACTTAATCTGCTCGAAATTACCGATTTGAGCGGCTTCGTACAAATAAAGTAACTCTTCGCGGGGAGGCATTTCTACGTCTTCTGAGCCGATCGCCAATTCAGAGAAAGTACGCACGGCGCAGTTATCCCGTAGGGAATCGCCCGAAGCCTCAAAAATCCAAATCAGTCCCAGATAATTCTGTATTTTTGCCAAAAAATCATCGATTATAAAAAATTTACTGATAAAATCAGTGTAGCCTATTTCCTCTTGCTTTTCCAACTCCAACTCGAACAACCCGCTAGTAGCAATCAAGATTGGCGTCTCCCGAAACATTGGCAAACAACGCAATTGAGCGCAGAGTTCAAAACCGCTGATTCCGGGCATCAACAAGTCAGCAATAATTAAATCCGGTTCCTGGGAAATCGCTGTTGCTAAACCTCCTTCACCAGAATCAGCCTCAATTAACTCAAAACCCAGCGGTGCTAAAATATCCACCATCAAAGAGCGATTTTCTGGGCTATCGTCAACAACTAATATTCTACGCCGTTGACCTTGATAACCTGTAATTACGGGTTGCTGTGGTGGTGGCGAAACTGGTACGAGCAAATCTGCAAGTGACAATTCAATCTCAAACCAAAACGTACTCCCAACACCCCAACAACTTTCGACTTTGAGTTCCCCTCCCATCAGCGAAACTAAGGTTTTGGCAATGTTTAATCCCAAACCCGTCCCTTCTGTTTTCTGCCCGATTTCGCTCACTTGTTCAAAAGGTAGAAATATTCGTTCTATTGCATCGCTAGTAATTCCGATGCCTGTATCTTTAACTTGAAAGTGGATTTTGGTAATTGGGAAGGCGGGACTTGCATTAAATAAAAAATCTGATTCCTGGCCCGCGCTCAATATTCCTGCAACAGGTTCACTGTTCTCAATTACCTCTACTTTAAAAAGTATGCTACCTTCATCAGTAAATTTAATCGCGTTACTTAATAAATTCAGGAGAATTTGACGCAACCGCTTTTCATCTACAGATACAAAATTCGGAATTTTACCTGCTATTTGGGTGACAAAGACCAGGTTCTTTTCTTCGGCTTTGAACCGAAACATTTCTAATATGTCATTGAGAAAATCTGACAAACAAACATCGTTAACAGTTAACTCCATCTTTTCAGCTTCAATTTTAGCCAAATCTAAAATATCATTAATTAAAGTCAGCAACTGAGAACCGCACTGCTGGATCGTGCGAATTTGCTCTTTGTCGCGGGGAGAAAAATCTGGCTGTCGGGAAAGTATTTGAGCGTAGCCGAGAATGGCATTGAGGGGAGTCCGCAATTCGTGGCTCATATTGGCAAGAAAGGCGCTTTTAGCTCGGTTGGCGACTTCGGCGGCTTCTTTTGCTGCTTGGAGTTCCGCAGTGCGATCGGTCACCTTTTGTTCTAAAGTGCGATTGTAGTCTGCTTGCAACTTTTCGGCTTTTTTGCGATCGGTGATGTCTTGAGAAGCGCCGATCGCGCCGATAATGTTGCCAGCTTCATCAAACAGCGGCGTACTGAAAAATTCTAAGGGAATAGTGCGATCGGGCAAACGAATTTCTATGTCTTCCACTCTCACGGTTTCTCCTTTGAGCGATCGGGCGAGCGGATTTTTGATTATTGAATATAATTCATCTGTTCCTGCATCGTAAAGTCTAAAAACTTCTGCTATTTGCTCAATAGTAGACTCCGGTATAGTTTGGATATTTACTAATTGCCGCGCTATCTGATTTATGTAAATCAGTTGCCCGGTATAGTCGTGAACTGACACTCCCACCGGCATAGCTTCTAGGATTTGTTTCATGCGGCTTTCACTGTCGGTTAAGGCAGCATTTAAAGATTGGAGCGATTTGAAAGCATATTGCAGTTTGTCTGCCATATAATTGAACGAATTTGCCAATTGCCCGACTTCATCAGCGCGATCGATCTCGACATTTGTATTCCCTTCATTGTTAGCTAGAGCTTTGGCGGCAGTATTTAAACGTAAAAGTGGCTCTGTTATCCATTTAGCTGTGAAAATACCGACAACAATTGCTCCCATCAAGGCAGTCACACATAGTATAATTGTGGTGAAATTATTGGCGTCAATTTCTGCCATAAAATCAGATTCTGGGATGACGATCGCAATCAACCAATCTAAACCAAAATTATCCCGGTAAGGTACTACTTTGAGTAATTGGGATTGGCCGTCAATTTCAAATTCAAGGTGTTGAACATCATTAATTTGGGAAAAATCGCCAAAGTGATTCGTTAAACATAGACCCGTGGCGCGGATTGTAGCATTTGGGCTTGCCGTTAATTTTAATCGATTAAACTGCTGGTTCCTCAAAATATAGGGATTGTCGGGCCCGGAATTGGCTACTAACAACCCGCTGCGTTCGACAATAAAAATTTTTGCCGATTTGCTGGTTTTTATGCTGTCGAGAAAAATGGCAATCTTTCTAATGTTGAGGTTTACCGAAAAGACTCCCAGCAGTTCCTTTGTCGCCTCATCATAAATCGGTCGATTGCCGTTAATTACTAAATCTGTATTGTTACCGACTTGAAAAATATTACTCCAGGTGGATTTCCCGGCAGCTTTAGCAGCTTGGTACCAAGGTCTTTTTGTGGCATCAGGTTGTCGAAAAGTTTTGTATAGTTTGGTTCTATTACCTAGCAAGTCTGGAACATACATATTGATGATGCCCCGATCGAACTCATCCGATCGCATAATCAGATTCTGTCCGATAGTGCGATCGCTTCCCACGAAGTCTCCCCGTTTGCTACCAAAAATAATGGTTGTCGGCGAATCGAACTGTTGCAGTTGAAAGAAAAGGTAGCGTTCGAGTTGCCGCAAATCTTGTAAATTGATTGTTTTTTGGCGCACCGCATCGGCGTTAATGCGGTTGATCGAATGAGGCGCAGACAGATATGTATCGAGGTAATGTACGACGCGATCGCCAATTTGTGCTGCTAGCCGATCGGCTAGGTTGTTAACCGCCTTTTGGCCGTTGGTATAGGAAAGATACCCCACCAACCCCGCAGTCCCGACAATTTGCAGCACAAACGGTACAATCAGCACTGTTCGTAGCGGGATTTTTTTGAGATGGGCAGTTAGGCGATAGACTGTTTTAATCGACATGATAAAACCGTGCTTATCAAAGTGGGGAAAGCGAAGATACCTGTAGGGAAACGGTATTGCCGTGTTCGACTCTTGGAACTCCGACTTTTAATAATTATATAACTCTGGACAGTTTTGTAAACTTTATCTGTGTCTGTTTTTCACATCCTTTTGTCTCTGGCACTATTTTAACCCAACCGTATTGCACTATAAATTAATACCGTTCAGTTAAGGGTTGTCCGAAGATAGGAACGAAGCAATCTTCGTATCTATCTTTGCGGCTGCTTGTTCGGGGGAAATCCCATTAGCAGTCATGTCTCGCCAAATACTCGATGCCAGTAATTTACATCCCTTTAATGTACAGTTGTTTGCGGTAAGGATCGGGACGCGCAATTAAATATTGCCAATTCTCGATTTCTGGTGTACTTTGCAGCGATTGAACGATCGCACTTAGTAACGCAAGGCGATCGCTGACTGAGAGTTGGCAGGCTTTTTCTTTAAGTTATTGCAGAAATATAAAAAAGCACTCCAACAATGGTTGGTATGTGAATTATAGTACATTGGAAGGCGTGGGCGATCGAGTCCAGAGAAATCCGACAGCGACAACTTCCGTAAAGGAGGACAAAAATAAGCTAGGAAATTTAAGTGCGATCGAGTAATGGTAATATTTTTTACCCTAGTCGCCACCGACGGCTAAATTCTGTATTTCTTCTTGTCAATATAATCATCAATATTATTCAGCATATGAGTTAGATATTTAACCAATTTATCTTTGTCATCAACTAACTTGCTCCAAAGTATTTGACTCGAAGCATCACAAAACGAAACATTTCCATGTGCCAAATCGCATCGGATCTTAACGACAAAATTCAGAATGTCATCTATTTCTCTACTCGCAACTCCTAAATTTCCAAAGAAGCCATACATATCTATGAGCTCTTTGATAGTTTTAGCATCCAAATTTCCCGATATGGGAATATTAGATGGATCTAACGAAACCATCTCATCATCCAAAACCGATTTAATTAATTCCTGAAGATTGTCAGCGATCGAATCTTTTTTGATATATGAATCTCTGAAACTTTTACTTCGATCGTTCAGCAACCACAATCTCTTTATTTTCGGACTTAAATCTTTATAAGTTAATTGCTCGATTAAGATAATATCATGAATGGCAGTTATACCATTTCTAATAGAAGATTCGACGAGATTGTATAATAGCAGATAACAATGAGACTGCAAGATTTTTTGAAGCTCGCTATCAACAATATATTCACCTGATGGGAAGATGATTGATTTAGAAGACAATGCACCAAGTTGTTCAATTTTATCTACTAATTCAAAATATTTCTGAATTTCTGCCACTCGCCTGTTAAAGTCTCTGATAAACTCTTTCATTGGCTGTGACTTTAAAGTTGGTTCTTAACATCATGTGTCTTCAGTTTAATTCAAAAAAATGTGGGTGCGTAATTCAATATCTTCTCAAGAGTTGATGCGATAAAACACTTCATTTATTACTCTCTCATCAGCTTTTTCTGAGAGAAAGAGCGTTCGGAGTGAAGTATTTTTAAACTTTCTTTGGCGAGAGGGTGCGAGATCCTTAAAATAGCAACCATTTAGAGAATCTAATGTTTGGAGGTTGCTCAGTTGTAACTGATTTGTCAGAAAAGCTGCCAGAGTCATCACCCTTTGAGCTCCATCAACAATCGCTATATTTCCAGTTTCTTTGATTTCTGCGACAATGATGGCAGCAATAGGTACACCAAGAATAATGGATTCAATGAATCGAGATTGATGATTAGTATCCCATCTCAATTTTCTTTGAAATTCAGGGATATAAATTTCACCGAACCCTGCATCATCTTGTTCCAGGTATTTATCGACTAGGAATTCGATGGTGTATTCTGTGGTATGGTAGTCAATCTTTTGCCTTATTTCGTCAATCTGCTCTTCGGCGATATTGATGAGGTCTTGTCTAATTGCTTGAGACATAAGCACCTGCGTCTATATAACAAGGATATAAAAAGATATTCCAACCTTTGTTGGTATCTTTATTATAGTACAACTGTAGCTACATCGTGACCGGCTGCCTGAAGAAGATTGACTAAATACTTTGCTTGAGAATCTTCGTCAAGCAGCATTCGTAGGCTCAACTTGTAGTCCTTTTACTTCCAATCGATAGCGTTCTTCGTCTGCTTCTAATTTTAAAAGTTGTTGATTATTCTGACAGTAATCAATCGCCTCATAGATAGCATATAGCGGTAAATCCCAATTTTCTGCAGCTTGTTCCGGTGACATCCCATTGGCAGTCATGTCTCGCCAAATAGTCGATGCCAGTAATTTACGCCCCTTAATGTACAGTTGTTTGCGCCAAGGATGATGACGTACAATTAAATATTGCCAATTCTCGATTCCTGGTGTAGTTTGGAGCGATTGAACGATCGCACTTAGCAGGTCAAGGCGATCGCTGACTGAGAGTTGGCTGGCTTTTTCTTTAAGCTCTTGCAGGGACATAGAAAAATACTCCAACAAAGGTTGGTATGTCAATTATAGTACAGAATAACTTCATACATCAGAGCGAAGAGTTCTCCAGTTTGTATAATCAGTTTTAGGAGTTGCTTGATTTTGCTTAACTCGCTCTGATAATCCAGAAATTGCCAAAAGTTCTTGAGTTGCAGCTTCGCTTTCAGCATTGGCTAAGTAAGCCGCAAAATCAGCAAGCACCTGTAATCGCTCTGGTGATAGTTGCTGGAGTAAGTCGTTAAGCTGGCGGTGTAACTCTGTCACAGATATTAAATCTACTGAGGAGCGATCGTTCATTTTGGAATTATCCGTGCTTTTTTCCTCATTTTACCGCCTAGGTTTTTTGTTTGTCAATCTCCAGTTGCGATCGCACTAACGAAACATAATGAAGTCACAAACTAAAGCTGCAACCAAAAACTTTGGCTAACGCTTTATCATCGTTTTTAATCTGATGCAGCACCATGTATCAGTAAACATCTTCGTTGTTGTTCATTCACAATCAAAAATGTGAAGCCCCAAATTATGAAGTCCCATAACTCATCGTCTACACCGAAGGCTGGATTGTACTGAAAAAATCGAGAATTTTCATAATCAATACACGCATTGACATTACGCCAAAATCCTATGGTCAGGTTCTGTTTTTTGTGCTTGTCCACATTCTTGAACCCGTCTGACGGATTTATGCGAGCAATAAAGGTATTGACTCTGGTAGTCAACCATGTGGGACCGTGATGGCACTCGCACATAGTTGCAAGATGAGGGTGTGTTCTTGGATAAGCTAGTTGCATTAAACTCTGCAATTCCGAACCAGGTATTACTTCCTGAAGATTCTCTCGAATAGCTAATTCATCCAATGTTTGCGATTCTAATTCATTATCCTCAAGCTGTATTCCTTTAGCGCTAAACCGGACGACATAGTTGCAACCATCTAAGCAACAACTCATAGCTTCCATGTAGCCGTTCAACTTAGCAATTTCAGGTGTGTTGTGCAATTTCATATAATTAAACTGTTATCGATGTTAAAATTGAATGGGAATACAACACCTAAAACAAAGACCGCTCAAGATGAGAACTCTAACTTATAATTGTATCGAAGATGCGGTACAAGACGCAATATGAGCAGAAATAATGCAATTAATACACGCGATATCATGCTACACTAAAGCTAGGTAAATGACTGTTTATACTGATGACTATTTTTTAGACATCCGGTATGAGTGGCAGACGACGAATACGAATACGGCTTGGCTCGATCGAAATGGCCGATCCTTGTTCTAGATCCTCCTCGCACTGAGCAATTACCATCAGCAGTAAATCCATTAATGCTTGGGCGCGTAACCTTTCAATCCGAACGCGAATAACTGAGGGAGAAACTGCTTCATCAAGTGCTAGTAATGTATGAAAATCTGCATCGAGGGTAACAACCACACGTTCCTCTTCTCTGGCTTTCTGGATGATTTCGGCATCTTCGGCTTGAGACATACCAATTTCACCAACATGGATGGTGTCGATACTTGCATCACGTAATAATGCTGCCGCAGAAAGTGGTAATCCCTGGTCAAGCAACAGCTTCATAATGATTAGATAGCTCAATGATGCGATCGTCAAGATAAGAGGATACAAAAATTAGAGCTTGTCGGATATCTTCATCCTCTAGTTCTGGAAACTCTTGATGTAGTTCTGCTCGATCGGGATAAGTTGCGAGCAGCTCGATTACCCGACGAACAGTCAGCCGAAGATCGCGAATACATGGTTGCCCATTCATTCGCTTGGGATTGCTTGTAATACGATCTATTTTCATTGCTCCTAATCTCAACTCTTACTTATTATTTTATATCTCATCTTGCCAGTTCGGAAACTTAGACTGATAAATTCTCGCTTGCCTTGCGTGAAATCGCAAATCAAAACCAAGTGAGGTACAAGACATGATATAATCTAAAATACTGCAAATTGCTAGTGAATGTCAAAAGCTAAGTAGATAATTTTATATACTGATGACTATTTTTACTCTGCGATCGATCAAAAAAGACTTCGGCATCAAGGAACTCTTGACAAATGCCAGCTTCAGCCTCGATGAAGGCGATAAAGTCGGGCTCATCGGCACCAACGGTTCCGGGAAATCAACGCTGTTGAAGATGATTGCGGGCTTGGAGTCGATCGACTCTGGCGATCGCTGGGTGAATCCCGGCGCTACAATTGTCTATCTGCCGCAACAGCCGGATTTAGACGAAAGTCACACGGTTTTAGAGCAAGTATTTGCCGACAGCGGCGAACAAATGGCTTTGGTGCGGGAATATGAAGAAATTTCCGATCAATTGTCCCACGGTAAAGGCGATACCGATAAGTTGATGGCGCGTCTGTCTAGCGTGTCTGAACGCATTGATGAGGTGGATGCCTGGGATTTGGAAACTAAGGCTAAATTGATTTTGACAAAGTTGGGGATTGAGGATTTTCATGCCAAAATTGGCGACTTGTCCGGCGGCTACCGCAAGCGCATTGCTTTAGCAACGGCGCTGTTGTCGGAGCCCGATGTGTTGTTGATGGATGAACCGACAAACCACTTGGATGCGCTGTCTGTGGAGTGGTTGCAGAATTATTTGAACGGCTATCGCGGTGCACTGCTGCTGATTACGCACGATCGCTATTTTCTCGATCGCGTTACCAATCGCATCCTGGAGATCGATCGCGCTGACCTATACAATTATGCTGGCAATTACGCTTATTATTTGGAGAAAAAAGCCCTAGCGGAAGAATCCGCCGCCAGCACTCAGCGCAAATTTTCGGGAGTATTGCGGCGCGAGTTGGAATGGCTCAAGAAGGGGCCGAAAGCGCGCAGTACGAAGCAAAAAGCTCGGATCGATCGCATTAAAGATATGCGCGCAGAGGAGTTCAAAACAGCCAATGGCAAAGTCGAGATTGCTACAGCGGGGCGCCGAATTGGCAAGAAAGTGATTGAATTGTTGAATATTCGTAAAGCTTACGGCGATCGCACTTTAATCAAAGATTTTACCTACAATTTCACTCCCGAAGACCGGATTGGCATTATTGGCTGCAACGGCGCCGGAAAATCCACGCTGATGGATATCATTACCGGACGCATCCAGCCGGATTCTGGTACTGTGGAAATTGGGACAACCATTCATATCGGTTATTTTGACCAGCATTCAGAGGATTTGACACCGAATGAAGACCAGCGGGTGATTGAATATCTCAAAAGTGTGGCGGAATTGGTGCAAACGGCGGATGGGGAAATCATTACCGCTTCTCAAATGCTGGAAAAGTTTCTGTTTCCGCCCAACCAACAGTATGCACCCATTAACAAGCTTTCGGGCGGCGAAAAGCGCAGGTTATTTCTGCTGAAAGTGCTGATGAGTGCGCCCAACGTGCTGATTCTCGACGAACCGACAAACGACCTCGACGTGCAGACTCTGGCGGTTTTGGAGGATTATCTCGAAGACTTTAACGGCTGCGTAATTGTAGTATCGCACGATCGCTATTTTCTCGATCGGACGATCGACATGGTGTTCGCCTTGGAACCGGGCGGCAATTTGCGCTTGTATCCCGGCAATTACTCAGTGTATTTGGACTACAAGAAAGCCGAAGAAGCCAAGGAACTCAAAGGACAAAAAGACAAAGAAAAACTTACACGCACCGCTGAATCTAACAATTCACCAGCCAAAGTTTCTACTGCAAAATCAACCAAAGTTTCCTTCAATGATAAGCGGGAATACGAGCAGTTAGAGACGAAAATTCCGAAGCTGGAAGCTGAGAAACAAGAGATTGAGAAGATTTTGTCCAACAATGCTCCGAGCGGGTTTGCGGAGGTGAAGAAGTTATCGGATCGTTTGGCTCAATTGACGCAGGAAATTGATAGCGCGACTGAAAGGTGGTTGGAATTGGCAGAAAGAATGAGTTAGGGTGAAGTTAAACAGTTGACAGTTGACAGTTGACAGTTGACAGCGAAGTGATAAGAACCGAGATTTAAACTCCGTTCTTATCACAATCCGCCTGAAGGCAGGGGCTTCAAACCCCTGCTATTCGGTGAAGGTATGGGAGCATTTGGTAAGGAACGTACTAATGGGGAAGGTGAAGGTGTCGGAGTATTTTGTTGAGTTCGCACTAAAGATGCAGCAGTTTCTTCCGGTTTTCCCGAGGAGGGAAACACTAAAATACTCTTAATTTGCGGGTTGTTAATCAGTTCTTTTAAGCGATTAAATTGCTTGTCAGAAATTGCAACTCCCGCATAACTTTTAGCATAATCTAGCTCTTGGTTGAAATTAGCATCGTTGTAAATTTGAATGAAAACTCGATCGGCACCCCAATTTTCCCAATCCGCCGCAAAATAACGTTTTCCCCAATAAGGATTGTGATGGCAAATGTCGAAACTAACGCGGGGATTAGCTTGCTTCATGTCAGCTTTCATTTGCCGCACAAAATTAGTCAAGCCAGAAGTGCGATCGACTTTTCCGGGTAAGTCAGCATGATAACCTAAGTAATCATCCCACTGAACTGCATCGATAGTTGGATACTTTTTGACAAACTCTACTGAGATATTTTTGAATAAATTAGCAACCTCTGGAATCTCCACATCTAGTACATAATGCTCGATGCCGGGGTAGGTTTTATCGACTCCAGGAACAATCCATCGCTTAGCAATTGCCAAGTCAAAAATCGGGCTATTTTTATCGATTTTAATCCCCTTCTCAAAATAGGCGTGAACTTGCATTCCTTGTTTGTGCGCCTCATCAATCAACCAATCGACCCATCGCTCTTGAAATTGGTTCGGACAACTTTTGTATCCGAATGTTTGCTGCATAACCTCGCTGTTGTACATCGTACAACCATTCCCCCATACTCCATGAATAATGGTATTAATTCCTTGGCTGCGATAATAGCGAACTCGTTGGCGAATCGTTTGTTCGCTAGCATTATTAGTCGCTTGATAGCGACTTAAATAAATTCCCCTTATTTCCTTGTTCTCCCAAGGGGTTTGAGGTGATGGCGATTGCTTGGGGGTTGCTGAGGCTACAGGTAATGGTGAAATTTGTGGATTGGTTGTTGGTGTCGCTTGTCCGAGAGGAGTATTGCCAAGAGGTGCGCGCTGGACAGGTGCTTGAGGGAAATTAGCAGCAGTTGGTTGTTGATTGTTAGAAGTGCTTGTGTTTAGACGAGCGTTTTGTTGCTCGTTTTGTTGATTGTTGGCCAAAAATTTGCTAATACCTAGAATATCTAGATGTTTAAATCCCCAGTAAGCGGCACCTAACAATATTAGGATTAATGAGATTGGAATGCTCGTACATCCACATCCACTGTTTTCTTTTTTAGATGACATTGTATATAAAAATGAAGAGTACTGAGGTGATACATCAAGCTACTACACTTTGCGAGTTCTCAATTCCGCATATAACGATTCTCACCGATATATCGACGATATCGGTAGTCCTAGGGTGCGACGAAGAGCGACAATATTACAAATACACACCTGACAAACTCTCGGTCGTTTCATTCAGTTGACAGTTGAAAGATGAAAGATGACAGTTGAGGGCGAACTCTACCTATAGCCGTTCTCAAAAAAGTGAGGTATGCCCAGCGCAAGCCAATACCCAGCGCAAGCCAATGCCCAGCGCAAGCGAATGCTCTGTTTGCCCTGTTTGCCCTGTTTGCCCTGTTTGCCCATAAGTACCTCATATGAGAGATCGAAAGGCTATAGAAGGAAGAGGATTGGAGTAATGAATCGTCTGATTTTAATTTTTCCCTACAAGGACAGTGAATCACCGGAGGCAGAACTTGAGTCGAAAATTTTGAGAGCACCGACAAAAAGAGTGCGGGGCCTGGTATCGGTTGATTGCGGGTAAAAAGGCGCAAAAACAAGTAAAACAAAAGTCGATCGGGTAAAGCAAATGGCCCAGGACTAAAAATATGGTGATGGGTGAGCTACAATTAACCTGTTCTAAGCCAAGAATTGGTCAACATCACAAGTATCCTGTAGAAATCTGAAGTTGAGAATCTCAGAGTTGTCGAGGAGCGGGAGCCAACAAAAAACTATGCCTCAAAAAGTAATCGCCAAACAGATGTCCTTGGAATCAGCGTCCGATCCGATCGCCGTGGTGGCGACCGTCGAAACAGTGCCATCCGAAACAGTGGCAGTAGAGTCCTACGCCGATCGGTTGATGGACGAACTGTTTGAAGGAGTCGATCGAGCATTCGACGGCAGCGAGGGACTGCCAGCCGAGCAGGTGCCACCAGCAGAATTCGTGGCGCTAAAATCCATCTCGGTACCTCAAATAGTTTTGTCGCAGTTGGCGCCAGAACCTCCGCGAGGCGGGGAACAACAGGTAGCAGCGATCGCCCGCCAAGTCGCCCTAGAAACAACCAAAAAACAGTCCAAACAATCATTTGACCGAATCCTGCTAGGAGCAGCCTGTGGGTCGCTGCTCCTAGTCATGGGATTGTGGCTGGCAAGCAGGTCGGGACTGGTGCGCTTGCCCGCAGCCCCGACCCCGCAGACGCCGGCAGCAAGTGGCAAAATCGCACCAGACACCCAGTTTGTCGAATACGTGCAGCGATCGCTAGTAGCGATCGAACAAAAAAAAGCTCCTCAGGCTAACTCGCAACTTGCCGCAGTTCCGGGAGCCGCAACCCCAGGGACACTCCCGAGCATTTCAATTTCCGGCGCGCCACCGGCAACCGCAGGTCTTTCGACAGCAGTCAACCGCATCGCGAATGCCTTAGAACAAGCCGCCGCCGCGCCGGGAGCACCTGCACCCCAAGTCGTAGTCATCCCTCCCCCCGCTCAGGTGACTGTGGCTCCGGCGGCTCCGACTCAGGTGAATGTGGCGGTTCCGGCAGCTTCTCAAACCGCAGCAGGTTCGCCTTCACCGTCAGCCTCTGCCTCGGGTCGCGCGATCGCCGCCGCTGGCAATCGCGCTCCCCTCGCGGCTTCTGCTTCCCCCTCGGAGTCTGTGCAGCCAAAGATTTTGGCTCGCGAAACTGATTCAGCACCAGCACCAGCACCAGCAACCGCAGCAGGGCAATCCGCGCCAGCGCCCCAGCAATCGGCAGCGGCTGTTACCGGCGCGCCGACTTCCGCCCAGACGCTAGTGGGAATTTTGGAATTGGGCGATCGATCGGCTGCTTTGTTTGAAGTAGACGGTGTAGCCCGCAGAATTTATGTCGGCGAAAGCATCGGCGCTAGCGGTTGGACTCTGGCAGAAATCAAAAATCAAGAAGCAGTTATCCGCAAGGGTGGAGATGTGCGATCGGTTTTTGTCGGACAAAAGTTCTAATCAGTCAGTTGACAGTTGACAGTTGTCCGTTGGTAGGGGCGGCGCCCCCGTGCCCGCCCTCTTAAATTTTCAGTTGACAGTTGACAGTTGACAGTTGTCAGTTGTCAGTTGCGCTGCCCTGAGCGAAGTCGAAGGGTCAGTTGTTAGTAGCTAATAAATCGATCGCTGGGGAATCTCAACTGCTAAAAACGAATAACAAATAACAAATAACAAATAACCAATAACACAGAATTCATAAAAAATGAGCATATTTGATGATGTCAGCCGCTTTCTAGAAACCCGATTAGAAGAATTTTTGCGTAGCAACCCCCACCTGGAATTGCAGGCAATAGAAGAACAACTCAAGGAACAAGAAGAAGACACCCTGCGACTGATTCTAGAGATTCAGAAACAAGAGAAAACACTGCAAGCAGAAATTCTGTCCGCCGCCCAAGAAATTCAGCGCTGGAACGATCGCGCCAACAAAGCCAAAGCAGCTCAAAGGCTGGATCTAGCTCAAGCCGCCCAAGAGCGACAAGCAGCTTTGCTGCGTCAGGGAAATCAGCGCTGGGGACAAATGCAAGGCTGCAAAGAACGGATAGAAAAAGCCAAAGAATTGTACCGCCAAATTCAATTGCGCCGAAAAGAAGTCCGCGCCAAAGCCGCAGAAGTGAAAACTAAAACTACGACTAAAGCAGATAAAACTGAGCAAAATTGGGATACGAAGGGTTGGAATCAGAGTTCTAATTTTAACAGTTTTAAGGCGGCAGACCCTCTCGAACAAAAGTTTCAAAACTGGGAAGCTGAGGAAGAACTCGATCGCATGAAACGCAATATGGGAAAGTAAGCTGCCAAGGGAGAGATTGTCTGCTATGTTCGAGGGATTCGGGGAGAGGATTTGAGGAGTTTCGATCAAAATTGAAATATACAATTTAAATCCGCAACAGCCGATCGAGGCTATCCATCCTTAACAATAATTTTTGTTAATTCTGTAGCCATATAGTCGTAAAGATGTAACCAATCTTAAATCTCCAATCCTATGACTTTGATTTTTGGCAAATCCAGTGCGTGCCTAATAAGATAGAGAAATATCCGCCTTCATGGCATCATAGAAACTTGTCCCTCACATCATTGAAATCGATGACTGCTCAAAAATCCCCCGTTTCCCCCATCACCTGGCTCGACAACCGGGTGCTGCTAATTGACCAAAACCAACTGCCGAAAGAATATAGCACAGTCGAAATTAGTAGCTCTCAAGATATGGCTGAGGCGATTAAAACGATGATCGTGCGAGGTGCTCCGGCGATTGGGGTAGCAGCAGCTTACGGGATGTATTTGGGTGCGAGGGAAATCGAAACGGGCGATCGCACGGAATTTCTGGCTAAACTAGAACAAGTTGGTGAATTATTGCGATCGACTCGTCCCACAGCAGTTAATTTGTTTTGGGCAATATCCCGAATGCTCAAAACAGCAAATCAAACTAGCGGTTCCGTAGAACAAGTACAGAAAACTTTGTTAGAAATGGCTAAAACCATTCAAGCAGAAGACGTACAAACTTGTAAAGATATCGGCGACAAAGGTTTAGAAGTTCTGCCAGCAACACCAGAAAAATTGAACTTACTAACTCACTGCAATGCCGGCGCATTAGCAACAGCCGGCTACGGTACAGCCTTAGGCGTATTTCGTTCGGCTTGGCGAGAAGGCAGACTCGGCAGAGTTTTTGCTGACGAAACTCGCCCCCGCCTCCAAGGCGCCAAACTCACCACCTGGGAATGCGTGCAAGAAGGAATTCCCGTCACCTTAATCGCCGACAATATGGCCGCCCACTGCATGAAACTCGGCATGATTCACGCAGTAGTTGTTGGTGCAGACAGAATCGCTGCTAACGGCGACGCCGCCAATAAAATTGGCACTTACAGCTTAGCAATTGTTGCCAAAGCTCATAACGTTCCCTTCTTTGTCGCCGCCCCTCTGTCAACAATTGATTTTGAACTTTCCGACGGTAGCCAAATCCCCATTGAAGAACGCGATTCAGTTGAAATGTATCAAGTTGGAACTACGCGAATTTGTCCTGAAGGAGTAGAATTTTACAATCCAGCTTTTGATGTAACTCCGGCTGCATTAATCTCGGGAATCATCACCGAACACGGTACCGTTGCTCCTGGAGATTTGAAACAGTTTCAAGCAAAACAATTAGTTTAATTGTATGTTACTCAACCGCTCAGTTAATCAGTCATTTTTGCGAACAATACCGCCTTGGCTAAGTAGGTCGATCGATGAATTTGACGTGAAATATGTAGGCAAAGCCGCACATATAGCGGTTATCAGAAAGATAAGGTATGTAGTTGGGCTTAAGCCCTCTTAATTGAGTGGTTATATAAGCTGTCAGTCATACCTCATCTTTTTGAGAAAGGCTATATGTAAAGACACGGCCGTGCGGTGTCCTACCGCCATTCAATTTTTAAGTAAGGAATGGTAAAAACATGATTTATAGCTCTCGTAACCAGCAGATAAAAATTGCGATCGCAACTCTAATTCTACCAGTTTTGTTTCCTACAGTGGCTCATGCTCAGTTGTCGCCAACCCTTAAAACTCAAGAATCAGCAGCCAAACAATATGTGGTAGAAATGAATAAAGCTCAGCAAGACTACTATCGCAACAATACGGGTTTTACAAGTTCTGTTTCTAATCTAGCTCTCGGCATTAAAGCTGACACAGCTAGTTACAAATATTCAATTGATACAGCCAACAAAGCTGTATTTAATTATGCAGTGTCGAATCAATCTAATCTCAAAAGTTTTGTGGGTGGAGTCTTTTTGGCAGGAAATAAGACCCAAACAATCTTATGTCTAAATGTTGCTTCTGGCAAGATTAAACCAGCCAAGCCAACAATGGATACTAAAGGGGTTGTAGCCTGCGGTGCTAATACAGCAAAAGTTGCTCAATAAACCATCTCTAATTGATGTGTAATTTGTCCGATAATTGGATTGTAGGTGCAGATTTAGCCAAGCAATTGCTGGAAAAACGAGCTACCTTGCTCGATGCTCGCCAACCTATTTTAAAGTGGTTTTGCCGTCTCCCGCCAGCTATTCCCGTAACTTGGCAGGAATTTTCGCGATCGCACTTTCCGCACAAAGGCAAAATTCTCGAAGATGATACAATCTTAACAGAAAAACTGCAAGCACTGGGAATTTGTCAAGACCAACCTGTAATCGCGATCGCCGATTCCGTGAAAGGATGGGGCGAAGACGGGCGGATTGTTTGGATGCTGCGAAGTTTGGGACACGAAAAAGCCGTTTTTGTAGGTGGAGGATATCGAGCTTTAGTCAAAGCTGGAATTTCTCATGTAACAGGTGCCAACAATCCACCTCAGCCCGGAGATTTTATCGTATCTCGCCGCTCGACTTGGGAAATCAATCGGGATGATTTAAAAGCTATTTTAGGCAATGATAGTTTAGCAGTTATTGATGCCCGAGAGCCGCGAGAATATGCAGGTCAAACGCCTTACGGAGAAACGCGGGGCGGCCACATTCCCGGGGCAATTCACCTTTATTACAAACAGTTGATGGACAAGCAGGGACAACTCCTCTCTCGCGGAGAAATTGTCGGAATTTTGCAGCAAAAAGGAGTTTTGCCCTCAACTGAGATTGTCACTTATTGTAGTGGCGGAATTAGGTCTGCATGGTTGACTTCTGTATTGACAAATTTCGGATTTAATGCTAAGAATTATCCAGGTTCAATGTGGGAATGGTCGGCTTCGCCTGCTGATAGCTATCCCTTGGAAAAAAAGTCGTAGAATGATCGGGTACGTTGTTGGGCTTTAGCCCTCTGAGTTTAGTCGTAGGGTGCGTCAGCTTATATATTTTTAATTAAAGATGAAATAACCATAGCTGACGCACCCTACAGTTTCTAGTGGTAGGGTGCGTCAGCTTATAGCTTGTCAATTAACGATAAATAAAAGTAGCTGACGCACCCTACTAAGGAATGAGAATTAAATAACTTACAATTTTTATTGTTCTTGTGGGATGGGCGTCCCGCCCGTCTTTTCTGGACGGGCGGGACGCCCATCCCACAAATATGTGTAAATTATTTAATTCGCGAGCCTAAGCTTTGACACTCACCTGCTAATTTATCAGGAATTCAACCTCGATCGACAAACGGGTTTCAACTTGAAGCATCTCAACCGACTTGTTCGATATACTGAGCGAGATCGTCGCGCAGGCGGCTCAATTCGGCTTCGGTGGTGACGCGCAGGCGATCGTCCCTAACCGTAATCAGCACTTTCGCAGCAAAAGGAGTCGCCCAGATATTCGGGTTGCAGAAAACCTCCAAAAATACATCCCCTGCATACCGATATTCCATCGGTTTTTGGGGAGAAGCTTTGCCACCAGCGGTTTTGGCTGCTACGGCTTTCAAGCTGTCCATCAAAGTGGCGATCGCACTTTGCAAATCCCGCGCAGCTTCCGGGGAAAAGCTAAACGAGACAGAACCCTCAACTAAATTCAGTGTCAGCGGAGAAAGAGACATGGGCAATGAAATTTAATATACAATCGTTAATGCTAAAAAATATAGTAACCCAAAAGAAGTACGTTCCAGCTTAATTGGACTGCGAGAATGTTATTAATTAAAACTTCTCTCAACAAGCTTGGCTAAATTAATGAATATAAATCTAGTTGCAAGCTAGATTCTGTAATACTTTTAACCTTTCGTGACTTGATACGCTTTAAACTAGAAGCCAGAAAACTCGATCGCTGATAGAGGAGATTCTATGGTTGCCGATAACCGTTCCGAAGTCCGCAAGGTTTTAATCATTACCTTATTGTTAAACTTGCTAGTGATGGCAATTAAAGCAGGCGTGGGATGGCTGACTGGTTCCCTGAGTTTGCTGGCAGATGCCTTGCACAGCGTCACGGACAGTGCTAATAATATTTTAGGATTGGTAACTAATCATTATGCCAATCCGCAACCCGATCGCGATCATCCCTACGGACACCAGAAATTTGACGCTCTCGGAGCTCTGGGAATTGCTGTTTTTCTGGGAATTGCCTGTTTTGAAATTCTCAGCGGTGCTGTCGAAAGGCTGCTACACGGCGGTAAAGCTGTCAAAATATCCCCAAATGAACTGTGGATTTTGCTGCTGGTACTGGGGATTAATATTTTTGTCACTTTTTACGAGCGCAGAGTTGGCAAACGTCTCGGTAGCGCGATTTTGGTGGCTGACGCCCAGCACACGATGAGCGATGTTTGGGTGACAATTATGGTCATCGGCGGGTTGATCGGTGTTTGGCAAGGTCAGATTTTAAACATACCTCAATTGCAATCCCTGGACGTGTTTTTGTCTTTTCCTGTCGCTCTTTTGGTATTTAGCAGCGGTTGGAAAGTTTTAACGGAAAATTTGCCTTGGTTGGTGGATGAAATGGCGATCGCACCGGAAGTCATCCAAGCAATTGCCATGGATGTGCCCGGAGTTGTTAACTGTCACTCGATCGCCTCTCGCGGGCTGATCGGGCGTCAAGTGTTTATTGATATGCACATGATTGTCAATGCTGTCGATGTAGAAACTGCTCACCGGATTACAGAAGAAGTTGAAGCCCGTTTGGAAGAACGTTTCAGCCCTGTACGCATCTTAATTCACGTTGAGCCGCCGGCTTACCATTCCGACCAAATTAGCTACGAGGCGCAAGAGAGAGAAGAAGGAATCAGCAAAAGGTAAGGATGAAGCAAGAAAGATTTCGGCTGTATTTCCAGCAAAAAGCAGGTTGAGGGATCAAGGAGGAAGGCGAGGAAAGGCGATCGCAATTCCTCCAATTTTTCAAATCCTATCAATCTGGTGAGAGCACTCGCACTTCATTTAGTTGTGGTTTTCCACAGGAAAAAGGGGGTTTTCCACAGAAATATGCAAGTTTTCCACAATAGCTTTAATTATTATCGGGCAAAAGACTATAGGTATAAGTTGCCAGTATTTTGGATTTCTACAGCCATTTTCTCTTGCAAGTCCCAAGGTACCAGAATTTCGACTTGTAAACCCAAAGCTCTCAACCACCTCAGCGGGTAGTAATCTGCTATACAAATACTAGACAAGTCTAGACATTTGTTTCTTACTTCATCGGGAGCATGGGAGCGGTTATCCCTCAGTCAGCTTTCACCGTGAAAGCCAACCGCGACAAATTTATCGCTGCATTCAAATCCCTGTCCATCGAATGACCACAACTTTCGCAATTGTAAACCCTTTCTTTTAGTGGCATATCTTGGATATGCCCACAATTTGAACAGGTCTTGCTTGATGGAAACCAGCGGTCGGCAACCATCACTTCACAACCAAACTTTTTAGCTTTATACTCTAACTGGCATTTGAATTCATGGAATCCACAGTCGGCTATTACCTGAGCTAGTTTGTGATTCTTTAGCATTCCCCCAACATTCAAGTCCTCTACTACTATTGTTGCGTGGTTTTTGCATAAGTAAGTAGTGATTTGATGCAAGGTGTTTTTTCGGAGATTTGCTATTTTTGCGTGATGCTTTGCTAGCCTTTGTTTCGCCTTAAATCTATTGCTAGAGCCTTTTACCTTCCTGGTAAGAATTCTTGACAATCTCTTGAGTTTTGCGAGATGCGCTTTGTAGTGTTTTGGGTTCGGGAATACTACGCCATTTGAAAGCATCGCCAACTCTTTTACTCCCAAATCAACTCCTACAACGTCATGACTTTTGATCGTTGGTTCATGTTCTTGCACGCATCGCAAAAGCGATAAACCAACTGTCGGCAGTGCGTGATATAGTAATTGACTTGCAAGTCGTATGGGGCAGTCCTTCGTGGGTTTTTACCCAACCGATTGTCGGTAGCTTGATGGATGTCCCGCCCACGGGGATAGGTTTACCACCTGCATCAATCGTGAACGAGTCGTGATGTCCCTTCTTTTTGAATCTAGGATATCCGGCTTTTTTTGAGAAAAACCGAGAGAAGGAGTCTCCAAGATTGTCAAAAGCATATTGAGTTATCTTTTGGCAAATTCCCGCTTCTTTGATCCACGTAAACTCGGGCTTCACATGATTGTTGAAGAATTTTTTGAGCAGGTATTTGTTTGGCTTTAGTCCATCTTGATAAAGATTGCTCCAAGTAGCCAATCCCCAGTTATAAGTAAACCGAGCTATGCCAGCGTGTTTGCTCATAACTGTTGCTTGACTCTTGTTTAGCTTTAACTTTGTTTTGATGGATAAAAGCATTGTTCGACCTCAACACTGTATTTCTTTGCTTAAGTCTGACATATCTTGTACGGGCTTGTCAGTCGTCTTCCATATGAGTAGAAGCGATACCCCGACAGAGTGCGTTTGGCCGGTAGCTTCCCTGCAACATCCCAATCCTGGAGTGTTTTTACTGACAATCCAAGCTTTTTAGCGAATTCATAGCGAATTCATGTGGCTTGAACAAAATGGTACATCTGAGACTTGTCTACAAATGTACCACTCTGTCTATTTATTCGCCACCTAGGTACTAGCTCTCAGTCAGTGTTGGCTGCCTTCTGATGTAGTAGCTATCGATCGCACCATTCGCGATCGCTCGGGAATTGAGAATCCACTGCACTGGTATTAAATATTACCTTGAGGGAGAGATGGCGATGATGAATGGGTAGCAATTTATAGGGCATTTTTTGGCCCTTACTAGCCATAGGGGCGATCGACAACCAGAAAAAATTCAGTAATCCAGAACTATAAATGATCCTATAGCCAGCAGTCAAAAATCCTGTAATGTTTGTAGTGGCAATCCCGCTGCGATCGGTATTTCAGATCCTGCGACACCCCCCTAAATACTTGCACAAATCATTGACGCTCGCGATACACCAATACGCTTGGGTTAAGACCGTCATGCAGTCAAAACGATGTTAAAAATAGACCATGGGATTCTTTTCCTAGCCTTTACCGAAGCGATCGCAGAAGAGCGTTTGTCTCTTCCGACAACACCTAAGCGAAGCGTATTGCGTTATACACTACCAATCGCAGATACTGAAAAATTTGGATAATTTTTTATAGTAGAACTTGACAGGACAAACCATATGCGGCATTTTGGGGTTGAATCAGATGTGTGTGGGAGATTTCCCCGTTAAAGATTTAAAGGTAAATCTTCAGTCAGGAACCTCAGCCTAAAGGCGTGAGGCTTGAAGGAGAAATCTAACAAGCCGTTCTGACGGGCCTAAGTCTTAACTGACTACGTTAAAAGAGTCACGACACCAAGAGAATGCGTTGCTAGTTCCTTGCTCTGTCGCTAGTAGTTAAACAGTTCTAAGGTCACTGGGACAGTGCTGCTAGCCTAAAAAGCCCTTTTAACATTGACCGACAAGCTAACTTTACTCGAAAGAGATTGGAGACAACCATATCTCCATGGAGGGGCAACCATACCCCTCCACCCCGAAAGGGGAATGTAAAGCCGATGCTCAAAGCACGAGATTTCTACCCCTTTTTCTGATGAATAAACTAAGGAGAGTATAGAGTGGCAAAGGCACTTGTTACGCTAGCAATAGGCAAGAACTATGAACTCATGTTCGAGAAACATTGTAGGTCTCTATGGCAGCACTATGCTGAAAAATATCAATTTGAAGTTGTTGTTTTGACACAACCGTTAGATAATTCGTCCAAGGCTCAGTCTAGAAATCCATCATGGCAAAAGTGCTTAATTTTGTCAGAACCCAGTCTTCAAAAATACGATCGAGTTGTTTGGGTCGATGCTGATATATTGATTAACCCAAACAGTCCCGATATTACCGAGGGAGTTCCACTAGAGAAGATTGGGGCAGTAGATGATTATGCAACTCCTAGTAGAGCAGATCACGAGATTTGCCTGAAAAGACTTTATGATTTTTGGTCTAAGAATGGTATCGAATACATAGACAACCTTTCTCCTACAGCTTTTTACAAAAGTTTTGGGATAGATGCAGAATTTCAATCCGTTGTACAAGCCGGAGTTATGGTGCTTTCTCCTCGTTATCATAGAGAATTGCTGGAGTATGTTTATCACTCCTATGAAGACAAAGGTTCGGGAGAATGGAACTATGAAATGCGCCCATTGAGCTATGAGATATTGATGCGCCATATTGAGTGCTGGATTTCTCCAAAATTTAATATGCCTTGGCCGTTAATCCAGCAATTTCTGTACCCCTTTCTAAGTTCGAGAGACAACGTAGTACAAAAGGGATTACAAAAAATTGGTTTAAATCCTAAGGCTTCACTAATTTCTAAATGTGTAACAACAGCATTTTTCAATAACTATTTCCTTCATTTTGCTGGAGGAACTACTGGTGACATGAAATATGTTGATACAAAAGTCACTTCAATATTTGACCTTTGATCGAGCTTTCAGAAGTTATATATAGCCTTTCTCAAAAAGATGAGGTACTCATGGGGATAGGGCATAGGGCATAGGGCATAGGGCATAGGGTATAGGGCATAGGGCATAGGGCATAGGGCATAGGGCATAGGGCATAGGGCATACCTCACTACGCTTGAGAACCGCTGTATGTAGCCTTTCGAGGGAAAGATGAGGTATAGCATTTATCAGAAAGATGAGGTGTGACTGACAGCTTATATAACCGCTTAAACAAAGAGTGCCCAAGCCCAAAAACGTCCGCGAACCTATCTGATAGATGCTATATATCTGGTAAGGGGTAATCGATAGTTCCTATAAGGTTTGTGAGGTTTCTCTTCGGTAAAGATGCTCGCCCGCAGTGTGTAATCTCAATCCGATCGTAGCAGAATTTGGCATACCTCATCTTTATGAGAACCGCTATGCGTTTAACTGGTAGGGTGCCCAAGAACTTGATTCTTTCCTGTTTTTATGTTCGCTTCGCACCCTACCTATAACGGTTCTCAAAAAAGTGAGGTATGCCGATGCCCGATGCCCGATGCCCTATGCCCTCTTTCCCCTCTTTGCCCAATGCCCTATCCCCATGAGTACCTCATCTTTTTGAGAAAGGCTATATGTGTGTATTAACTATTTCCTGCTGGTATGCGTACAGTGAAAATAGACCCTTTGCCCTCCTCGCTTTCGACCAAAATCTCGCCGCCCATCATCTGACAGTAGTGGCGGCTAATTGTCAGCCCCAATCCAGTGCCACCGTACTGGCGCGCCGCCGAAGAATCAGCTTGCGCGAAGGCTTCAAACAATTTTTGCTGTTGTTGGGGAGACATTCCAATGCCGGTATCTTTAACTCGAAAGCAAATCCAATCCGATGCTTGAACATTCGCAACTGGACAAGCAATTAAACTCGATTTCGCCTCGCCCGCAACCATTAAATTTTCAACACCCGACAGATGCGCTACATTCGATTCTCCGGTTCCCTCAACACGGCTGACGCTGACTTTCACTATCCCATTTTTGGTGAACTTAGCAGCATTGTTCAGCAGGTGCAGCAGAACTTTTCGCACTTTTGCTAAATCTGCGTGCATGGTGCCAACAGTTTGACTGTCACACTCTATTTCTAAAACATTGCCATTCTGTTGTAAAGACAATTTTACCGCCATTGATATGTGATCGAGCAGGGATTCGATGTCAAACTCTTCGATGTCGAGGTTCATTCCCCCCGTTTGAATTTTTGACAAATCGAGGATGTCGTTAACCAAAGATAGCAGGTGCGTGCCTGCATTCTGAATCTTGTCTAAGTCGGTAACAAAATCTTTGTACCCGGAATCTCTGGCATCTTCTAAAAGTAGTTGACTGTAGCCGATAATCGCATTTAAAGGCGTCCGCAACTCGTGACTCATATTGGCTAAAAAGTGGCTTTTAGCAGTGGTAGCCACTAAAGCATCTTCCTTAGCTTGTGCCAATTCTTTTGTATGTTCGGAAACTCGCTCGATCAGGTGATTGAGAGATACAGCTAACGAGCTTATTTCGTCTTGTCCGCTGACGGGGGCTCGCAAATCAAAATTCGACTCGGCGGCGACTTGTTGAGCCACCTGAGTGACGCTGACGACTGGTTTGGCGATCGCCCTACTGGTGCGGCAGGCCACTATTCCAGCCAGCCCTACCGACAGCAGCATACTAATCATAATTATGCCCTTTTCGATTCCTTGGGCAGCCTGCATCACTGCACCACCTTGGCGCTCTTGCTGCTGGGCAATCTCGAGGATTTTGCTCAATTCCTGAAGGTGTCCCTCAAGCTGTTTTGCACCTTCTCCGCTTTCTGTGGCCAACAATTTTCGGATCGACTCTATCTTCCGAGGCGACAGTTGCGATTGCTGGACTTGCAGCAAAGTTGAGTTGAGAGTATCGGCGTAGGATTCTAAATTTTCCGTGCAATCTTGGAGTAAAGTTTTGAGAGCTTCCGGCTTGGCTGCGAGCCAAGCTGGTTGGCTTTCGGCAAATTTTTCGATACGCAACCGCAGGTTTTTGGCCTTAACAATACTGTTGATAAACTGCTGTTTTTGCAGTTCCAACTTAGGGGAATTGTCTACAAAAGAATCTAGCTGTGCTCCCTGCAATTGTGCTGCCAGTGCTGCATCTTTAAAGTTACCGATCAATTGTGCTTGTATGTGAGCATCATTGAGTTGCCTCAATCCTTTTTCTTGGTGGTATTCAGCGATTGTAAGTCCGCTCAGCGAGCCAACAAATCCGATTCCTATTGCTAGCAAATACCCGCCACTGATTTTTTTGTCTATGGGCAGACAGCCAAGCTTAAAAGACAAGTTTTTGGTAAGTTTCAAGGAGGGTTGTTTTGCCAGATTGTGGAGCAATGATTGTTTGGGTTCGGTTTCTACAGAAGCAAATTGTGCGGAAATAAAGGGCCACATCCGTTTACCTAAATTGCTATTTTCGGGGTTGTTTGTTTGCGGTAATACAGCTTTTTCCTGCTGGCTCAATGGTTGCAAATCTGGATTTGCCTCGCCCTTGCCTTGCCAAGCACCAACCGATAAACCTACTTCGTTGCGTGTTTTTTTGAGCAAATTTGTTTTTGACATATGCAACCGCTGTATTCTGTGAAAATTTACCACGCTCGTAAGTTCTCCAAAGGGAAAAGCTTGTGTGTTTTCCTGTAGACATCTGCGAAAAAGTATCTGAAACTCTTGTCGAGTCAGGGCAGAAGCTTAAATTCGGTTGATGTCTAATAGATAATTAGGCTGTTGATGGCTGTTGCCAAATTACTTTTTCGACTGGTAAAAGTCTCCAGCAGGCAAAAAAAGAAAGATTTATCCCGGCAGTGAATTATTGCCACATGAATTTTTACAGGCAGAAAATTCTGTCTGATGCGTTTTGCCTGTGAGTAGCCCAAAGCTGATATTGTCTCTTGACAATGCACCCGATTCCTCAGCTTTGGGGTGTTGCTACCAGCAATGCGACGATTGCTTGACAGTTTTTGTTGCGTATCCGACTAATACATAGCACAGAATGTCACAAATGCGGCAGCCGATCGCGCTTCTGCACCCTGGCGATCGACTTTTGGCATCGCAGCCCCGCAAGTCGTGTAAATCGAGTATAACTTTAGAGCTTACGAAAAGAAACCGGGTTTCTACGGGTTAACTGTTGCAATTGCGAGCTCTCTCTGTGGCGACGGTCAATTCGATCGCTCCTATTAATACCAGTTCAAAAAAATAATGCAACTCTAAGCAAGCTTCAAACTCTTAGAAAATAAGTTATTCGCAAATCTAAAATCGTTCGACGCGATCGCAGCGGTGGAAATCTAAAATCTAAAATCCGATAACTTCCCATTTCTACCCAAAGCTTCATCGGCCAATTGCACAATCCAGCGATTCGGCCTGGCTTGGGCTCTGGCGGCAAGCACCACGGCCCAAGCTTCTTGTTCTTTGCCCCGGCCCAACAGGGCAGCACACACAGTCAAAGCTGCTGCTGTTGAACGGCTGATGCCACTTTGACAGCAGACGAGCAATTTGCCGGGGTGCGCCGATATTTGGCGGGCGAAGTCAATAATTTGGAGTACGTCATCAATTGTAGCCAAGACGCGATCGGGGTCGTCAACGGGGGTTTCGAGGTCGTTAAATTCTAACCGCAATCGGTTAGGGACTTTGTGAAAAGTTTTGGGATCTGGTACGCCCGGAGTGCCGATCGAGATTAAGTATTGGAGATTCCGGCCCGCAGGGCGATCGATAATATATTCAGTGGCTTCTGCTTCCGAAGCAATCTGGATTTGCGACAGTTTTTCACCCGAGACATCCGTAGCAGATTCCTGCTCAAAATAAACTGTTTTTACCTCAGCGCCGACATCCGGCAAATATTGGGTGGCGAGGGCGCGAACGTCAGCAAATTGGCGTTTTAAAGCTGCTTCCAGAGCCAAAAGAGCAGCACGAGAGCCAATTTGACCGAGGGATTTAACAGCCTTTTGGCGCACTCCAGAGGTTTCGTCTTCCAGCAGTCGCACCAAACCTGCTACAGCCTCGTCTGTCCCAATCTGCCCCAAAGCATCAGCAACTCTCCACCGCACATAGGATTCGCTGTCGCCTAGGGCGATCGCCAGTCCCGCAGCCACCATTTTTTGCAAGTTAGCATCTCCGGCTATATTGATGTTCCCGAGTGCAACAGCCGCCCTGCCGCGCACGAAAATGTCTCGATCCGAGAGCGATCGCATTACCGCCACCGCAGCCACCTCGCTGCTGATTTCCCCCAAGGCAGAAACTGCACTGCCGCGCACATCTGAATCCTCGTGGTTGAGGGCTTGCAGCAGCCCAGCCACAGCCGTTTCCGTCCCGATTTGTCCCAAGGCCTCGGCGGCCCTCAAAGAAACGGCATAGGAGTCGGGTTCGTGAAGCAATTCTACTAAGCGGGGTACTGCCTCGCGATCGCCAATTTTCCCCAAAGCCGCCGCCGCCCTAGCACGGACGAGGTGATTGTCGTCTCTGAGGGCATTCAGCAGCCCCGGAACTACCTCAGCCACCCCGATTTTCCCGCAGTTGACGGCGGCCCGCCAGCGCACCTCTGAGTCTTGATGTTTCAGGGCTTTAATCGTGGTGGGGACGGCTATTTTGGGGTTAATTTTACCCAAGGCCCAAACCGCCCAGGCGCGCACTCCGGCGGCTTTGTGGTTGAGGGCTTCGATCAGTGCTGCGGCTGCTGGTTTCGAGTCAATTTCTCCTAGGGCCCAAGCGGCCCAAGCTTGCGCTTGGGAATCGGCAGATTCGAGCACCCGCGCTAATTCAATTACTGCCGCCCTAGAGCCAATTTTGCCGATCGCCCGAATGCAATGAAGGCTCACGGCACGGTCTTTGTGGTTCAATGTTTTGACAAGCATTGGAATTGCCATATCGGAACTTGTTAGTGCCAGCAGTTGAATTTTGAGCGGCAGCGAAGTTTTAATTTTTACGATTAATCTTACTGTTTTTAGTTGAAACTCCGGCTTGACCATTCCTGCTAGCTTCGAGCCGAGTTTTAAATTTACTTTTAGGGCTAATTTTATTGCGCGCAAAGCCTGGCTTTGCTGTTCTACTTGCGGCAATATTGTCGCCAAGGTGTGCATCCCTTGTTTTTGTTTCAAATATTTTTGGTTGAATTCAGCATCGCTGAGCTCTGGTAGCTGTTGGATGAGGGTTGCTACTGAGTTCATTCATTTATCCTCATATTTTGGCGATCGTTTGAGATTGCTCTTTTTAAACTCGGTTTCTTTAAGAAAATACAGATGCACCTACAAAACTCAACTGATAAAAAAACTTGCACCACTTATAAAATATGTCCGATTAGACTATTTTTACCAGAAAGAATTGGTTGAAAGCCCGCCTGCCTTCGAGGGAGAAATTAAAATCAGACTATTCATTACTCCAATCCTCGGACTTAAGGGTAGAGGTCACTCTTAAACTGTTAAGAGGGCGGGCACGGGGGCACCGCCCCTACAAACTGTCAACTGTCAACTGTTGAAAACTCCCCAAAGATTGATTATCTGTTTTTTGGGCGATCGGCTTAACAATTAGTAACGCTTGCTGCTTGGCATTGATGCACTGTTTGCTAGACTTGCTCTGCGCTATATAATTTTATATCAAGTTGGCTTCAAATATCGACTCCGTTGAACGCAACAAACCGGAAACAGCCCGATTCCGGGAGAGTCTCAACCGTAGGGCCCATTTTTCAAAGCCTCAGCCAAAGCATTATCGTTATCCCGCAAACCTTCGTAAAAAAACAGCACTTCTCCTGGAACGCCGCGAGAACGGTTGCAAGCAATTACTTGCAACAACAGCTCCGGATTCATGCTATAATTGCTCCCTCGATTCGCCAACAGGATACCGGGAGACACACAGGACACTTGCTCGCAGGTAAGTTGTCGATCGATCAGTCGATCGAGCAATTGTTTGTAACCGTTAAAATCGCGGCGATAAAACTGCGGGTGAAGCATATCAACCAACTTTTTGTCAACCCAAGCTTGAGAATCTTGCAAATATTCTACAAATCCCCAGTCATAAGGACTCGGCGACATTGACAGCAACAAATCGGGATTAATCGCTTTCAATTCTCGATGCAATCGAGCCACAAACTCAGTAATTATATCGGCCCGCCATTGCAGCCAATGTTGCTCTCTACAATTATGTGGCGCTTCTCTCCCGCACTCTTGGCGGTAGCGTTTAACCGTTTTTTCATCATAACCGCCTTCACAGGGTAGCGCAATGCGATCGTCTCCTTGAACGCCATTGACTGGATAATTTCTGGCAACTTCCAGCATCAAACCCAGCAAAAAATCTTGCACTTCCGGGTCAAGAGAATTCATCCATTCAAACTTATTTTTCTTAAGTAAATTACCATTACAATCGCGCGCGGCCCAGTGTGGTTTTTTCGCCAGCAAATGACCGCCGTTGAGATTGTAAGAACTCACAAAACCGTATTCAAACCAAGGAATAACTTTTAAACCGACTCTATTTGCTTCAAAAATTAATTCTGCTAAGGGGTCGCGGCCTTGATAGCGCGAGTCAATTTCTACCCCAAACTGTTCGCGCATAATTTGAGAAGGATAAGCCGTATAACCCCGGTTCCAAACTACAGGAAATACTGTATTAAATCCCGTGTCGGCGAGGAAGTCCATTGCCTCAGCAATTCGATGTTTTGAAGTGAGAACTTTGCAGTCTGTACTGGGTATCCAGACGCCGCGAATGCCTGTATTTTCAGCGGTATAAATTGGCAGCGAGGCTCGATTTTCCGATCCAACTGCCACCGCAAACCGCTGTTTTAGTGAAAATGTAAACCTGAGAATTTCTGATTGAAAATATTTTAAAAATGACATTGTATTAACATAAAAAATACCCAAAGTAGTGGTAATATTAGGTTCGGTTAAATAGATATAATTCCTGTAGGGGCTCCCCTCACCAATAATCATTGCCTAAAACCGACAATCTCATAAACCCGCCCGGCCGGTTCTTATCTCTATTCAGCAAAAAGTCTTTCCAAAGATGCAAGCTCAGCTTCTGTTGCTGCATCGATATTAGGCAGAGGTCGCTGCATGATAGAATAGAGCGATCGCCTTTGTCCTTTAGCAGACTGCAAACCTTCTTCTTTAAGGGTTTCCTCAATTTTGATTATCATTGGTTTACGATCGCTCTTGGCAATGTCGGGACTCCGCATAATCGTAGTTCTAATCGCAGGAATCAAGGTAGCTTTTACCTCTTCATATTTGCCGTTACTAACAGCATCTTGAGCTAAATCTACTAATTCTTTAATTTTAGTTAGCGATTCCCAATCTTGTTGAGTTTGCTTTTCGATGCGAAACAACATATAGCTGTAACCTGTCAATGGTTTACCATCGCGTATAAACATTCTTGTATTTCCAGAATCACCCATTTGCAAGCGGTCATTAACTACGCAGAGTTTATCGCTATTAAACTGGTGTTCTGCTGCCAGGATAACCGCAAAATAACCTGCTTTCAGTACATTGCTGCCGCCTCCATTAGCATCAGTAAATGCTTGTTGGTAGACTAATTCGAGTTGCCGATCGCCAATATCTAACAATTCTTCAATACCTTGATAAACTGGTTCTGCTAGCTTCACCACTGAGGAAATTTCGGGTACGGGCAGTAATTCAGAAAAACGTCCCATTACTTTGATAAACTTGGCGATCGGATCGCCTGATATCATACTGAATAAACCTGCTTGTAACTCTACTAACCCTTGATTGAAGGGGAAAAGAGGGGTAATCGGATAGTTAGACTGAATCACTTTACCCAAATCGCCAGTACCTAAACTTTTTAAATTACCGGGTTTAGCGAGGTAGGGAATCGTGACAACTTCATTACCGTGATGAAAGCGTACAGCAGCATGAACGACTGGATATCTTGTTTTAAACCACTCTACATCTTTTTCTAAATTTACATCTGCTAGCCAGATACGACAGTAAGCTTCCCCAGCTTTAATCGGAGTCGGATCGTAAGACACATCAACTCGATAGTCTGGTAGAAAGACTATTTTGTATTTCATAGCTTCGTGACTTAATTTATCTTGGAGTCTTTGAAATGGTTTCACAGTTTTATTCTCCCGATTTAGCTAAGTAGATGAGCGGTAATAAATATATCAAACCTTTGAGAAATCTCGTTTTTACCTGAGTCTAGATCCCCCTAAATCCCCCTTAAGAAGGGGGACTTTGATCGGAATCTTGTCCCCCCCTTCTTAAGGGGGGCTAGGGGGGATCTAGATTTAATAGTTAAATAAAAATCTATAACTGGGTTATAATTCAAGTTTACACTAATGAACATTGCCGTCTCCCTACTACACTTTATAAACCTGGAATATGCTGTAAATTTACATTCTGTAACATACCAAAGTTTATTTACACCTACCTACTTAAGATCGAGATGATTTGCAATTTGATTCCAGATTGCTGATATAGGTTGGCCTCCCATTTTACCTTTTGTAAGGCGAGCAACACCAGGATTCCCTTGGTGAATAGCTACTAATTCCCAAGCATCATTAAATATTGGTGCACCGGAAGAACCTGCATCAGTATTCAGATTATGATCGATGTATTCTTGCCCTACTTGGACAATCTCACCTAAACCAGATATTTCTACAGGTTTACCCTGGGGATGGTGAATTAAGCGAATTTTTTGTCCGCTATCTAAGATAACATTAACTGGGCGAATTGGTTGGAGCGAAGGAGTTGGTTGCAAGCGAATTAAGGCATAATCAAGCTGATGATGCTTATCAACAAAATTTAGGTCTAATTCAAAGGTATCTTCTGTGCCGTAGCTGTCGGATTTATAGCCAAATCTTACCCAAGCTTTTTCGACTCTAGTTTTGGTAAAGATATGATTGCAGGTTAGGAGTAAATTTTGAGCTACTAGGACTCCTGTACCGATACCTGTGTTTTCGGGAGATTCTATTCTGCCGACAGCATTTCGCGCAATTAAAGCTTTCAAATTTTCTTGTCCTTGCTTCATTAGGCGATCGCATATTTTTAAACCTTCGTCAGATATACCATAGATTTCTGCTAAATCAACAAGGTGTGCGAGTAAATTTATCTGGGGATGATAACTGATTTTTTGATGAGAGATTTTATAACTTTTGAAGGCAGAAACTAAAGCAGGAGTAAAGCTATTGGGTTGTGCATCAAGTTTCAAATTACCAATAAATACTGGGTCGATATCAGCATTCTCTAACAAACTGTGGCGATCGCTATAAGCATTAATTTTCGTGAAGACTGGAATCAGTGCTTTAATTAAATGCGCTACATCCCTTGGTTCTAAAAATATTTCTGGGTTCATTTGCTTGGGTTCTGGTAATGGAATACTAACAGCAGGCGACTGCACCAAAATTGACTCTATTTGTAAATTTTCGGTTTTTTGTTCTTCAATAGATTGTTTGTTGACTTCAGGTTTAGCTGGTAATGGCTGACAGGAAAAATTTTGATTTTGGGTGTCTGCTATTGCACCTCGGAGTGCTAAAATAACGTATTCCTGTAACCGAGTAGCGCGAGATACTGCTGTTGGTTCTGCTGCTAATAAATCTTCTACGGTTGTGTAGTGTTCTAATAAATTGCTAATTTCATCGGAATCTAAGCGGGTACGGGGTAAATTTTCCAATAAAGTGCGGGAAAGAAAGCGTTTTTGACGGTGAGATATGAGAGCATTAATACCTTCATGCACAATGCGTCCATCTCGTTCAAAGGCATGGTGAATTTCAGAGGCTAACTGTTCTACAGATCGATTTAAAGAACTATAGGTTATATGAATTTGACTGCTAAAACTGGCAATTACTTCTGCTGTTGCAGCTTGACTGCGTAAAGGCAAAATCGGGCGATTTCGATCTGAGATTGCAACCGCACCTAATTCAAACATGATATTTGGGTTTAGTTCGCTAATTTCTACGACAAAACCATGCGCCCGTTGGATGTGTTCGCGGATATTTTCAAGCCGATCGGGTTTATAGGTGTAATCCGAGGTCGATCGTACTTCAAAGTAACAGGGAGGACACTCAAAAACTCGTCGCACGGCTTGTTCTAAAGTACGATATTTGTTGCCGGAGCCAGTTGTCATCAAAATTACAATATGCTCACCTTGTCCAGTTATGGTGTTATGTGACAATAGTTTGGTGTCAATATTAATACCAAAATTTGAATCAACAGCCTCGTATGCTTTTTTTAGAACAGCACATTGATAATCATCTTCTCTGTCTAAGGGTTCAAATAGAATTAATTGAGCCTTCTGTAAGGCCTGTAATTCTATTTGGGTAATTTGGGGTCTAGGCAATCGACCTGGATAATTTTCATAATCTATAATCTCAAGACCCGATCCCCAAACATAAGCAACCAAAAACCTTTCAGGTAAGGTTTGCCTGCGAATTTCTTGAACTATCCAGCTAATGATTGTTTTCTGATTATATGTGAGATTATAACTTGACATTTTGATTCATATTTATAACTTTTGTTCGATCGCCTCAACTCGCGCTAATCGATCGGAAATCTCTTTTTGTCTCCGGCTGCATTGCAGCTTTTCATCAATCCAGCTACCGACTTTTAAAGCAGCACGATAACCGCGACGGGCGCGGGCTAAGGCATAGCGGGTACCAGTGGGATTGGCTATACAACTCGGTGGCGGAAATTCTAACCCGAATACATCGTCAACGGCAGGCATCCCCGCAGCTTCACGGGCGCAGGCAAGATGGTAATCGCCCCACAGCAAGCGGATATCGTAACGGTAATGCCCTGTTTCTGCATGGCGGTGAGCTATAAGACGAATGAACTCATCCCGCGCCCTGCGGTTATCGCCCGTACACAGGAATGCCCGCACCATTACGATTAAAGTTTCTATGTTGCTGTTATCTACCAGCATCGCCCGCCGCGCCCAATCTACTGCCTCAGCAAACCGCCCTTCTAGCCGCGCTAAATCCGATTGCCTGCTGCATGACATCCTCTCTCTCTCTTTGGGTATTGTGTCGTGTTCGTCTATCTCCCAGTCCCACAGATACATCTGTGCTTGTTCTGCATCCGGCAGCAGCAGGCTGATTTCAACTAATGTGTTTAAATGAGCCTCAGCTATGTAGTTTGGATACTCATGGTGCCAAATTGCCCAACTTTCTTGAGCAATTGCTAAAGCTTCTGGATACATTCCTCGCAGTTGGTACAAGCTTGCTTGCAACCAAAGTAGCCCATGTCGCCAGCCTAGGTTGCCCGAATCTCGCAGAAAATTTTCTGTTTGCTGGCAAGCTTTCTCAATTACCCCCAAGTTAACGGGTAAATCTCGTGCGATCTGGATATATACTGCCAGCGTGTTGTAAATATCAGCAGCATCGCCTCCTGCATTTCCCCCCTTCAGCGTAGGTGTCACCACCGCCAAGGCTTGCCGTAGCTTGCCTGCTGTATGCAGAGAAGTACAGCGCCAGAAGCGATATCGCACTATCTTGCGAGTATCGTTAATAGACTCTGCAATCTCCAAAGCCTTGCCATAAATCTCCGCCGCCCGCAACAGTTGCACGTCTCCGTAAGCTTCCGAGCCAGCATCCCGAATAGACTCCATCTGCTCTTGGGCAGCTTGAATTAGGGGGTTTTCCTCATCAAGCATAGCGGTTTATCCCCTCAGTTCCCCTTGAATAGCTGGAATCACATACTCCTGCAAACCTGTTTGGCGGACAACTTCGGCGGGTTCTGCTGCCAGCAAATCCTCAACAGTTTTATATTCTTTCATCAAGCTAGCAATTTCATTCGACTCCAAGCGAGTGCGGCGCAATCCCTCCAATAATGTCCGCGACAGAAACCGCTTTTGGCGCTGTGCTAACAAAGCTTTAATCCCATCGTGAACTATTCGCCCATCCCGCTCAAAAGCCTTGCGAATAGCAGCTTCTAGGGTTTCTACAGGGTCTTTAATCGAGCCATAAGGCACAAACAGCTTTTCCTTCAAATCTGCTGGCACATCCTGACGGGCATCCTGACTGCGAAGCGAAAAAATCGGACGGTTATCATCGGGTAACATTACCGCCCCCAATTCAAACATCACATTGGGATTCAAATCGCTAATTTCGGCAATAAAACCGTGAGCGCGGAGCAGGTGTTCTCGCACATTTTCCAGCAATCCCGATTTATAAGTATAGTCCTGCGCCGACTTGATTTCGAAGTAATAAGGCGGACGCTCAAACACCCGCCGCACTGCTTCCTCCAAGGGTTTATATTCATCGCTCAACGGCGCAATGGTAAAAATCAAAATATGATCCGGTCGTTTTGCCGTTGTCTCTACTTGTTTCTTCTGAAGTTCTATTTTCTGACGGCGTTCTGCTTCCAACTCTTTCTCTAGCTCTAATGCTTCAGCTTGATGCTCGATTAACCTGTTAAACAAGCGAACAAATTGACCGTGCATTACTTCAGCATTGTATTGATTGAGCAAATTATGAGAATAAAGAATAGCGCTGTTATAAACCCCAAGCATTATTTCTTGGACTAAATCGCTGCGACGCTCGATATCGGCTAATTTTTGAATCAGGGGATTGTTAGCATTCAGAGAAAGATAAATCGGACGGCGCTGATTTTGCTTGAGTGCTTCTTCCGCTACATCTTCCATCCCTTCCATAAACCAAGGCTGACTCACCAGATTGCGAAGCTTTTCTTCCGCCTCCGTTTCAGGAGAAACGATAATTACTGAGGGCAATTCTTTAGGTTCAAAACGGCGCATCTGTACCAACACATTAGTTAATCCCGATAGCCGCAAACTCCGTTCTAAATCCAACTCCAACTGCCGAAACTTTTCTGCTTCTGTTGTTTCTAATCGTTGAAATAATTCTGCATCATCTGTGGCATCTAACCGTTCGAGATGTACAGTCCGATGGTGGAGCTTGCCATACTTAATTAACAATTCTTCTTCAAATCTCCCCCCACCGTTAATCACCACCCAGCCGCGAGCATCCGCCAATTTATAAAATTGTGCCGCCGCTCCCACATAAGCAAAATAGTAAATCGGTGCTTTATCGTTTCTCGCCCGATTTTTAGTTAAATAGTCTTGCAACGACATCAAGCCGTTATTAGCTTTAGCATTCGTCTGAAACAATAACAATTCCGCCACTTGCTCGAAAAAGTCATCATAAAAAAGTGCCATCCCTTTGAGATGGTAATGATGCCAAATATTAATCTGTTTAAATTTATTCGGCTCTTTTTGCGCTAAATACGATAACCGTTCAACAATTAATTCCCCTAGTCGTTTTTGCAGAAATTCAAAAGCGGGATTATTGCGCTGAATATTATCTCTAGCCGCAGTTGGCTGCAAATCCGGGCTATCAATTATCCCCCGCACAAACTTTGCCCAAGGCGGTAATATCGTATTGTCACCCGATCGCACAAACATCCGTCGCACAAAGATATCAACAATCCCAGTAGAATTGAAATCAGCTACTCGGTTGTCAGAAATATAAAGTACGCCTCTAGCTTGAAACGGTTCATTAATTTCGATCGGAATTAAATCTAAAGCCGTATCGGGATAGCGCCGATTGATAAACATTTTATAAGTGGCTTCTTTCTCGGATTGAGAAGGCCAATGCTCTCGATACCAAGGTGGGAGAACAGTATTAACTGGCCCTTGTCCATTCAAACTAATGGGAAACTGCACGAAATCGCAGTATTTAACAATTGCCTCCCGCAACCGCTTTTCATCCAGCATAAAAGTATATTCTGGGTTGATGGAGACAATAATCTCAGAACCAATTTCCTTGCGGTCATCGGCATAAAGTATGCAATCTGTAGAACCCGTGTTGTGCCATGCAAAGGCCTGTTTTTCCTTCAGCTTCCGCGTCCGCACCACCACCTTTTCTGCCACCACAAACGCCGACAGCATCCCAATCCCAAACTGCCCAATCAGATTATAAGCCGCTGCTCTGCCTTCCTCTTTGAGTTTTTGCCGCGCCGTCCCCGTCCCCGTAGAACCAATCACCGACAGGAAATCTTTAATATCCTGCTTATCCATGCCAATGCCATTATCTCGGAAAATAATCTGGCGGTTGCTGCTGTTTAACTCAATATCAATCCGTCCCGAAAAATCTGGCTCTACTTCTTGTCGCCTGACGATACTGTCGTGGGCATTTTGGATCAGTTCGCGGACAAATACATCGGGTTCTGGGTAAAGACTTTTAGCAAGTAACTGAATGAGACCTTCAAAATTGGTCTCCATCTTGAATTGTTCTAGGGGTTCAACCACAATGCTTCACCTAGCTAATGTTGTCGCATTATCAAACACGATGTTTGAGTAATTTTAGCAGTAATTTTAAAATTTTAAATGTATGCCAAAGCAACTAGGGTATACAACATATCCCAGGTTTATGAAGTGTAGTAGGGACACGGCAATGCCGTGTCCCTACGGGGATATATCGATCCGGGGTGGGCTTCTAGCCCGCCCCTGAAATTTTAGTAGCCCGCCCCTGAAATTTTAGTAGCTTGCCCCTGAAATTGTACTATCGGGCTACTCCAGACAACTGCTGGCTCAAAGCTGCTTTCAAAAGCTCGGCCTTATCAGTTTGCTCCCAAGGTAACTCTAGATCCGTGCGTCCGAAGTGACCGTAAGCCGCTACATCTTGATAGAAACGACCGCCCCTTTCCGCAGGTAAATTCTGCAAGTTAAAGGTCTCAATGATGCCCGCAGGACGCAGTTCAAAATGCTGCTTCACAACTTCCAAAAGGCGATCGTCATCAACTGTTCCAGTACCAAAAGTTTCGATCATCATACTAACCGGCCGCGCAACGCCGATCGCATAACTCAACTGCACTTCGCACTTTTCTGCCAAACCGGCCGCCACGATATTTTTAGCAACATAGCGACAAGCATAGGCCGCGCTGCGATCGACCTTCGTGGGGTCTTTCCCTGAAAAAGCACCGCCACCGTGACGGGAATAGCCGCCGTAGGTATCCACAATAATTTTGCGGCCAGTCAAACCCGAATCTCCTTGAGGCCCGCCGACGACAAATTTGCCAGTGGGGTTGACAAGGAAGCGAGTTTCTGCATCTGGCTTGACGCTAATATCGGCAAACACGGGTTGGACAACAGCAGTCCAAAGATCTGCTTTAATCTTGGCTTGAACCGCGGCTGTTTCGGTGATATCGTCGATCGCCTCAGTGTGCTGAGTAGAAATTAAGATCGTATCAATGCCAACAGGTTTCCCGTCTTCGTAAATTACGGTAACTTGGCTTTTACCGTCCGGACGCAGGTAAGGCAATTGACCAGTTTTGCGGACTGCGGCCAGTTGACGGCAAATCCGGTGCGCCAAACTAATCGGTAAAGGCATCAATTCCGGCGTTTCGTTGCAAGCAAAACCGAACATCAAGCCTTGGTCGCCAGCGCCGATGGCATCCAACTCCTCTTCACTGGACTGTTCGCGACTTTCGTGGGCTGTATTCACCCCTTGAGCAATATCGGGAGATTGAGAGTCCAAAGCCACCAGCACCGAGCAGCTATTGGCAGAAAATCCGTTGTCAGCGTGGATGTAGCCAATATCGGCTATTTTTTTCCGCGCCAATTCTATGTAATTTACCTGAGCTTTGGTGGTAATTTCGCCCGTCAGCAGCATCAAACCCGTGTTGACGACAACTTCGGCTGCGACGCGACTTTTAGGGTCTTCGGTCAGCAAGGCATCTAAGATAGTGTCTGAAATTTGATCGCAGATTTTATCGGGATGGCCTTCAGTGACCGATTCAGAGGTAAACAGGTAGCGGCGTGACAATGATTATTTCTCCTATTCGTGCGAATCTGCTTGACATTGGCGACAGACGACTGACTTTTCAGGTAGAGGCGCAGAATCATCGCGTCTCGGTCGCCAGAAAATTTGTGTCGGTCTGGTGCGAGTTTAGGCAGGGTTTGAGATTAGCTAAAGTGACACTACTATAGCAAAGTGAGTTCCGAGAAGTCCTGAAAAACTTACATTTTGTCCGATTGTCAATAAGTCTTTGACACCGATCCTCTACCCCCCCCTAATCTGACAAAGGTAAGATACAGTCAGGGTATCGCCTCGCGGATGCACTATGGCAGGAATCCAAAAATCACCAAATTTAATCCAAACGGTTGCAGACCTGGAATTTCCTGGGGGCCCAATACCGCTTGACTCTCGATTTTATATCGATCGATCGCCCGTCGAAGCCCGAGCTTGTGCAGAAATTAGCAAGCCAGGGAGTCTGATTCGGATTAAAGCTCCCAGAAAAATGGGCAAAAGTTCGCTGATGCTGCGGATAATTCAAGCTGCGGTCGATCGCGGATACCGCACAGTCACTGTAGACTTTCAGCAAGCCGACGAAGCAGTTTTTGCTACCTTAGATAAATTTTTGCGCTGGCTGTCTGTCAATGTCGCTCGCCAACTCAAACTAGAACCAAATCTCGATGAATTTTGGGATGAAGATATGGGCAGCAAAGTAAGCTGCTCTCTTTACTTTGAGAACTATTTGCTCGAACAAATTGACAGTCCCCTGGTCTTGGTACTCAACGAAGTCAACCGAGTATTTGAACGCGCCAATATCGCTCAAGAATTCCTGCCGCTGCTCCGTTTTTGGTACGAACAAGCGAGACAGAGCGAAACCTGGGAAAAACTGCGAATCGCGGTCATTCACTCGACAGAAATTTATATTGCTTTGAGTCTCAATCAATCTCCATTCAATGTAGGGCTACCGATTAAACTCTCAGAATTTAGTGCCGAACAAGTCCAAGAGTTGGCGCGCCGCCACGGACTGAACTGGAACGACAGCTATCCGGTCGAGCAATTAATGCAAATGGTAGGCGGTCATCCTTATTTAGTGCATTTAGCACTTTATCACCTGGCAATTTTACAGCAAAACCGCCTGTCGGTTGGCGAGAATGAGTCTGGGGAGGAGCTGGGGCGAGCCGAGTTGGAAGAACTATTAAAAGCAGCTCCTACTCAAAGCGGAATTTATAGCGACTACTTGCGGAATCAGTCGATCGCCATTCAGCAGCAGCCAGAACTCGCCTGGGCATTCCAACAGGTTCTTGATGTTAAAAATAGCATTCACCTCGAACCTTTGATGGCCTATCAGTTAGATAGCATGGGACTTGTCAAATTAGCGGGCAATAACTGTAGTTTGTCTTGCGAATTATATCGGCTGTATTTTCAAGAGCAAAATTTATGCGAGGACGGTTTCTCGGCTGTAGGTTTTGAGGAGTTGCAGCAAGAAAATGAAAGACTGCTAGCTTTAGTTAATGTGGACGAACTTACCCAAATTGGCAACAGACGACATTTTGACAGTTGCTTGCGAGCGGAATGGAAACATAATGCTCGCGATGAGTCTCCGATATCTTTAATTTTGTGCGACATCGATTATTTCAAAATTTATAACGATACCTACGGACATCAAGCTGGAGATAGTTGTTTGCGATCGGTAGCTCAGGCAATTCGCCGATCGCTCCAGCGTCCTGCTGATGTAGCTGCTCGCTACGGCGGTGAGGAATTTGCGATCGTTTTACCTCAAACTGATGCGGCGGGCGCTCTGCTGGTTGCGGAACGCATTAGAGCGAAAGTTAAAGCTTTGAATATTGTTTTTAACCCGAGTAGTGTTGAATGTTTGCCTAATTCTGTGGTGACAATTAGTTTGGGAATTGCCAGCGTTGTTCCCGGCCCGGAAAATGATGCAGCAACGCTGGTACTGGCGGCTGATGAGGCTCTTTATGACTCAAAAAGGCACGGGCGCGATCGGAGCACTATGAGTACGCTGTTAAATTTTCGATTTGCTGCTGTTAATTAGCATTCAGATCCTGTCAGCCCAAACCCGATAATAAACAAAGGTTCGTAGTAAGGACTTTAGTCCGCATCCGGTTCGTAGTGAGGACTTTAGTCCGCATCCGGTTCGTAGTGAGGACTTTAGTCCGCATCCGGTTCGTAGTGAGGACTTTAGTCCGCATCCGGTTCGTAGTGAGGACTTTAGTCCGAACGATAGAACCTAGATTGCGGTAGTTGGAGCGGACATCAGATTAATAGCGGGGGATGGTGCGATCGACCAATATTGAGTAAGCATCGATGCCACCAACGATATTTTTAACGTTGTTAAATCCTCGATCGCTCAACCAGTGACACATTTGAGCCGATCGCACTCCGTGGTGGCACAGTACCAGGGTTTCTGTATCGCGATTTAGTCGATCGTCAATATCACCACACCATTGGGCAAACTCGCTCAGCGGAAAAGCCACAAATCCCGGCAGCGCGGCGAGTTCAATTTCGTCAGGTTCCCGCACATCTACAAGCTGCAATTTATCGGCATTGGTTTCTGCTAATTTGCGAGCTAATTCTTCGACTGTAATTTGACCAAAAACTTCTGACATTTGATTATAAAAAAGAAGGAAGAGGGAAGAAGGAAGAACGAAAAAGGTACGTAGTTGCGCTTCAGCGCTCCGGCTCTTTTGCGTTTGTGGTGGATACGGTATTAGGTACGTAGTTGCGCTTCAGCGCTCCGGCTCTTTTGGGCTTGTGGTGGGTACGGTATTAGGCACAACTGTTTGCGATTCTGCGATCGCTTCCGTCAATCAAGTAAGGATATGCACTTTGCTTTATCACTACTCAGGAAAACCAGCGCTTGTCTATATAAACAAAGAGCGCTAAAGCGCAACAACGTACCTAATTCCCAATTACCCATAACTAATTAATTGAGTCGCGAAGGCGGTGGAATTAACTCCGTAGGAGGTGTCGGTGCAGGACGCCCGTCCAACTGACTCACTGCGCCCCTGGGATCGAGACAAGTGGCAACTAACCTGTCCGTGGGAAAGTCGAGTCTGCCGCTCAACCCGACTACGCATTCAGCAAATAGCTCTGGCAATAAACTGCGGCGGCACCCATCAAGAACTAACAGGGCAGCAGCAGGTTGAGTTTTAGTTTTGCTATTAATATTCACCACGCAAGTAGTTAATTCGTTGGGGCGCCTCACCCGCCGACAACTAGAGAGCGCTTCGAGACCAGAAATATTGGTTTTGCGGCTGATTTGGAGGGCGCATCTAGATATGTCGCGGGGGTGGAGCGCGTCGGCACAAGCTGCTGCTGCTTCCTCTGCACCGATTCCCGCTTCGATTAGTTCCTTAGCGCAGACGCGATAGGGATTTTGAGTTCGGGGGAATCTCAGGGTGATGGCTGATGCTGGCGAGATTGGCAGTGCTGCTGCCAACAAACTCAGCGCTACTAAGGGAGTGCCGAAAGCCAACATCCAGCGCGGTGCTGGCTTTGGGGAAGCAGTGCGGAAAAAATTGGGGTTTTGCATGGCAGCTCGGTTTGTGAGTTTTTTGGGCTGGTTGGGTCGATCGCTCGATCGGCTTTTACTTCAAAATTTACCGCACATTACGGATGGCTGCGGTCGATCGATTTTTTTTTATCGATTTTTGTTAGAATTTTCACCCTTATCAACATATAATATAGAGTCTGCATAAAATTGCATACAGAGATTAGAGAGGAAAATAAATGTCTCGATATCGAGGCCCCCGATTAAGAATCGTCCGTCGCCTGAAAGAGTTGCCGGGTCTAACCCGCAAAACTCCCAGACGGGATTATCCGCCTGGGCAGCACGGTCAAAACCGCAAAAAGCTCTCTGAGTACGCGGTTCGCTTGCAAGAAAAGCAAAAACTACGTTTCAATTACGGTGTGACGGAACGCCAATTGCTCCGTTATGTCCGTAAAGCCCGTCGTGTGACGGGTTCCACAGGTCAAGTGTTACTGCAATTTTTGGAAATGCGCTTGGACAATACTGTGTTTCGGATGGGAATGGCTCCAACCATTCCGTCCGCTAGACAATTGGTAAATCACGGTCACATTACTGTGAACGATCGCGAAGTCAATATCGCCAGCTATCAGTGCAAGCCTGGTGAAGTGATTGCAGTCAAAAATAGAGAACGCTCTCGCACAATGGTTGAAGCTAACCTCAAAGATCCAGGCTTGGCTCACTTGCCCAGTCACTTGGAATTTGACAAGCAAAAACTGGTTGGCAAAGTTAACGGCATTGTCGAACGTGAGTGGATTGCTCTTCAGATTAATGAACTGCTAGTTGTTGAATACTACTCGCGTCAAGCTTAATTTATTAGTCATCAGTCGTTGGTCATTAGTCATCAGTTAGTTGGTAGCAAAAAATTAATAATTGGGTTCGTCTCTAATTATTAGTTAATTGCTACTGAATAATCAGGGCTAAGGACTGAGGACTAATTTTTTACGAATAAACGGCTATGCTTAAGGCTGAAGACAGCTTTGTAACGGTCAATAATTAACTTTTAACAGTTAGTTGTTGGCCGTTATATTATTTATTTCTGGTCAATGACCCGGAATCCAAACGGTTTGTAGTGAGGACTTTAGTCCTCTAATGATGCGGACTAAAGTCCTCACTACAAACCAGATGATAGTTCTCTTCTGACATAAATTAATCGTTGAATTTGAATTGTAGAAAAGTCAGGACGATCGCCCTCAGCGACAAGCTGTGCGGTTCTCGAACCAAAATTAAAGGCAGCAAGCCCACCAGCCGCACAGCAGCCGAAAGGGCAAACAGTGCGCCCAAACTCATGCCCGGAAGTTCGGCAAGAAAGCCGCCGGCGGTAGTTCCCAAAGCCCCAGTTACTCCCGAAACTGCTGCGGCGATCGCAAAATAAGTCGATGGTTGTTCGATCGGCGCTATCTCCATTTGAATATTGTTCGTACACAGCCCGATCGCCCCTAGAGTAGTTCCCCCGAGCAAGTGCAGCAGCGGCAACCACACCCACACCGCAAACGGATAATTGCCCGTGCCCAACCACAGCAAAGGCGTCACCGCTACCACCAGCCCCACGGCAATTAGCAAGGGGCGATTTCCCCAGCGATCGGCCAACTTGCCCCAAAACATCAACAGCAGCAGGTTTGCCCCGGAGCTCAAGCTATTGTAAACCGTTACCAAACTGACATCCAAGCTTAAATCTTTCAGCAGGTAGATATTAAAAAAAGGCGCGCTGAGATTAACTGCAAACGTCCACACGCTAAAGTAAATCAGAAACATTAAAAAATTAGAATCTTTCAGCACCGAAGGCACAAAATCTGTTAAGGCTTTTTCTTTTTTGTCGGGAACTCGATCGCTCTCTGCATCTTTTGGGTATGCCTGCGGGTTCACATCCACCATAAAGAATTGATACCCCAAACTAATCATTCCCGCCACAACACCCAAAAATAAAACCACACCGTAGCCCAAAATTGGATCTGCGCCCCAAGTTGACATCAACAGTCCCATCAGTGGCACTCCTAGCAAAGTAACTAAGCTAGTAGCACTGTTGCGAAACCCAAAATAGCGTCCCCGCAAACGGTGAGGAACCACCGCAGCCATCCAACTAAACCAATTAGAAGTAGCAAAAGCTGCCAGCACGCTAGCGGCGATGACAGTGAGCAGAGTCCACTGGAGCAATTGTTGGGGATCTGCGTGCTCTCGGCCCCAAACAATTGCGATGACGAGCACTAGCCACAGCAGCCGCGACACGCCGAATATTCCTAGGTTGTACCAGTGGCGGCTGGTTGTGCGATCGGCGATGTATGCTCCTAATGGTTGCAGGAGATTTACCAGCATCGGAATAGCAGATAATATACCTATTTCCACGCTGCTCGCGCCGACTTGCAGCAAGAAGTTGCTCAGCAGCAGGCCGGTAGTCGCCGACTCGAAGACAGCGGCAAAAACTCCCTCTATAGTTGAGGCTTTGAGAGTGGCTCGAATGTCTTGTTTAGAAATTTTGAGAGCTGTTTTTGGAGGTAGAACGAGCTGAGATATTGTCTTTTCTAGTATTTCAGGAGTCTGAAGACAGAGAGGTTCATTTAACTCTGCAACTGGTTCAACCATAGTCATAGGATTTTAGATTTTAGATTTTAGATTTTAGATTTTAGAATTGCAAAATCCTTGGTTTGTAAAGGTTTTGGGCTTGATTGGGATTAAATTATTTTTATACCAAAAAGAATTGGTTGAAAGCCCCAAGCGCGATCGGGAGAAATTAAAAGAAGACGATTCATTACTCTAATCCTCGGACTTCCAGGTAGAGGTCGCCCTCCGAAGTCAACTGTCAACTGTCAACTGTCAACTGTCAATTGTCAACTGTCAATTGAAGCCTTGGCGTCAATCAAATTTAATCTTTCTGCTCTTATAGCGGATCTAGCTCTCATATTCGCGGACGTTGTTGGGAAGAGGGCCCTATACGTTTAAGCGGTTATGTAAGCTGTCAGTCATACCTCACCTTTTTGAGAAAAGCTATAATTGCTGAGTCCACCTAGCAAGATAAAGCCAGTCTAGCTTTCAAGATGTTAGCTTGAAAGCTAGACTGGCACTTCCGGGTAATTGTTATAAATATAAATGACAATCGCTCGCTCGGACATCAACCGCTTGGAAGATTTGACATACTCACGCCTGCTGAAGCAAGGGTGATTCTTATTCATGGTTCACAGAAGTCGGCTTGCGATATCAGGCTTCCCTTTTATAGTAGAGGCAGTCTTCTCCCCATGCTTTCCCGATTGCTCGGCAGATTCCTAATGCCCGCGAGGTACTGTTAGATGGAATTAATTATTGTTTTTGTTTTTTTGGGTACTTATTTATTTCCCCTAGCTATGTTTTTCTTGGCTTTCGCTACCCAATATTTTGCAGATCTAAGCTCTACTTTCTGGTTCAAGGAGTCTTAACAAGCCACCACCATGGGATTTCCAACCGCTATAATTATAGTAAAAGTCGTGCTAGCACGGGGCTTTAGACCCAATTTTTTGGTAATTTTGCAAATTGTAAAAAAGTAGGTTTTACCGCTTCACAAGGAAGCGATCGCAACATTTCGTCTGTCAAAAATTGCTCGAATTTCCCCTCGAACAAGTCGCCCCAAGGGCCAAAACAAATTTCGCGGGAGCTCCTCCACTCGGCTCTCAAACTTATATAGGTGGCTAAATCTATAGAATCAAAGACGATCGACTTGCCGAGTATAGCTGCTAACTCCAGCCCTCGGGCTAGCACGGCTATTCCATCTGGGGCGACAACATCCACTTGCTGCATATCCACAACAACTCTCAGAGCGGCCATTTCCAAAGCTTGCTCCAAATTAATTTGGAAATCTAGGGCATACCGCTACGTGCGCGTAAGGCTTCGGTGTGGGTTGTTGACGATCGCACCTGAAAAAAAATGTTGCTTGCTTCAAGACAACAGGCTGGACAAAATTCTTGCTTGACAAAAATGAGGCTAACTGCTAATAATAGCAAACCCTAGAATGAAGCTCAAGTGTTTGATGGGTATCACTACCACACTGTGATGTCGATCGCCCACTAATTTAAGGATTTCTGCATTTTGTGACAAAAACTCAACCTTTATCCGGGTATACACTGCCAGTATTTGCCTGTGCGGCCGCACTTGCAGCTTTGCGATGTTTGCGCGCAGGTACTCAGTCTGTAGGTAGCGTATCAGTAGATTTACTGGAACCGCCGATCGCGGCAGAAATTGCGATCGAACAGGCGTCCGTACTCAAAACTGGTACAGCTTTAGGCGTGACTCGCTCCGATCCCGGAGACAACCTCGATCTGACTCGCAATACGCCCGTTTGGGCAATGGTGGAATTGCTCCCAGAGGGAGAGGGGGAGAATCGGGGAGAGGGAGAGCAGATTGTGATTGTCGGGGGCGAGGGAATTGGACATCACAAAGTAGGTGGTGGAGCGGCAATCTATGATTACGCAATGCGGCTGCTGCGATCGAATCTGAGCCGAGAACTCGCACCGGGAGAAAGAATTACTGTCACCCTGATTCTGCCCTTGGGGCGCCAACTCGCCACCCGCACTTCTAACGAAGCTTTCGGCGTCGTCGAAGGACTTTCGCTGCTGGGTACAACTGGGATTTCTCAACCTCTGAGCGCCCCCGGACAGTTGGAAATTTACCGCGAACAACTGCAACAAAAAGCCGAACTGTTTGACACTTTAGTCTTCTGCATCGGCGAAAATGGGTTGGATTTGGCGCGACAACTGGGCATCGATCCGCAGCGGCTGGTGAAAACTGCTAACTGGCTGGGCCCGCTGCTGGTAGAGGCTGGATGTCAGGGCGTGCGATCGATCTTGCTGTTTGGCTATCACGGCAAATTGATGAAATTGGCGGCGGGGATTTTTCACACTCACCACCACCTCGCTGACGGGCGCCGGGAAATTTTGACAGCTTTCTGTGCTAAAGCTGGAATGCCCGCTGCTGCCTGTTCCGCGATTTTTGCTGCGGCGACAGCCGAAGAAGCTCTCGGCCAACTGCGGGCTCTAGATGTGGCAACTGGCACCCATTGGGTCGATCGAATTTACGGCGACATCGCCCGAGAAATCGACTTGCGATCGTCCGATTGCATTTTCACTCACACAAACCAACGTATCCCCGTGGGTTCAGTGATGTTTGGGCGCGATCGCAAAATAATTGTTAAGAGTGACACAGGAGATACATTTTTGACGCAAATTTGTTAATGTGGTGTGAATATCCCTTAATGCTGTTCAAAAGATAGCACAGGGAGAGTATTTAAAAAGTAATAATTCTGAGTCCCTAGAACTTAATTAAACTAGGTTCATTTCTGACCCATAATACCTCCGCTACGTTCTGCCCAATTAGCAATTATTAACTACGCAATCACCGTGACTACTCAAATAGAAACTGAATCCGACCTCACCAATTCTTCTCTGGGGCAAATAGACCGCCAGATGATCGTGATTCTCGACTTCGGTTCGCAATATTCCGAACTGATTGCTCGACGCATTCGCGAAACTCAAGTATATTCAGAAGTTATTTCTTACCGCACTACGGCAGAACAGTTAAAAGCTATCAATCCTAAAGGAATTATTCTTTCAGGAGGCCCGAGTTCTGTATACGATGACAGAGCTCCCCAATGCGACCCGGAAATTTGGAATCTGGGAATACCAGTGTTGGGCGTCTGCTACGGGATGCAGTTGATGGTAAAGCAGCTCGGCGGGACTGTTGAGCGGGCTAAGTTGGCCGAATACGGCAAGGCATCGCTATTTATTGACGATCCGACGGATTTGCTCACAAATGTCGAAGAAGGCGCGACGATGTGGATGAGCCACGGAGACTCCTGTAACGAATTGCCATCTGGTTTTGAGATTCTCGCTCACACGAACAATACTCCGTCTGCTGTTGTTGCTCACCACGAGAAAAGTTTATACGGGGTGCAGTTTCATCCAGAAGTGGTTCACTCGATCGGCGGACAAGCTTTGATTCGCAATTTTGTTTACCATATTTGCGAGTGCGAACCGACTTGGACGACAGCTACTTTTGTGGAGGAAACTATTCGCGAAATTCGAGCCAGAGTGGGAGACCAACGAGTTTTGTTGGCTCTATCTGGCGGGGTTGATTCTTCAACTTTGGCTTTTTTGCTGCACAAGGCGATCGGCGACCAACTTACCTGTATGTTTATCGACCAAGGGTTTATGCGGAAGTACGAACCGGAACGGTTGGTGAAATTGTTTCAAGATGAATTCCACATTCCGGTGCAGTACGTTCTAGCTCGCGATCGCTTTTTGGCTCAACTTGAAGGCGTTACCGATCCTGAAGTAAAACGCAAGCGGATCGGTCACGAATTTATCAGTGTATTTGAAGAAGAATCGAAGCGCCTCGGCCCCTTCGATTACCTCGCTCAAGGTACTCTTTACCCGGATGTAATTGAGTCGGCTGACACGAATGTAGATCCGAAAAGCGGCGAACGAGTTGCTGTTAAGATTAAAAGCCACCACAATGTGGGCGGATTACCTAAAGATTTGTGTTTTAAGCTGATCGAACCGCTGCGAAAGTTGTTTAAGGATGAGGTGCGAAAAGTCGGTAGATCGATCGGGCTTCCGGAAGAAATCGTCAACAGACAACCTTTCCCGGGCCCGGGGTTGGCGATTCGGATTACGGGAGAAGTTACCGCAGAGAGGCTGAATATTTTGCGGGATGCAGACTTCATCGTGCGCCAAGAAATCAACCGCCACGGATTGTACAACGAACTTTGGCAAGCTTTTGCAGTGTTGCTCCCGATTCGCAGTGTAGGCGTTATGGGCGATCAGCGCACCTATGCTTACCCAATTGTTCTGAGATTTATCAAAAGCGAAGATGGGATGACGGCTGACTGGGCGCGGGTTCCCTACGATTTGTTGGAATTGATCTCGAACCGGATTGTGAATGAGGTTAAGGGCGTTAACCGGGTGGTTTACGATATTACTTCTAAGCCACCTGGTACGATCGAGTGGGAGTGATTGCTAGTTAGCTATTGAGTGGGCGGACAATATTTTTGTCCGTCTGCTGCACTGACGCACTTTTGGAAGGCTGTGCGCTCTGATCCAAAATCAGGAGATAAATTAGGGTATTGTGTTGTCAAAATTGAGAATGATGTCGCGAATCTTGTCGGTAGCAATGCTGTCTTCATCTGACTTCGAGTACATAGTAACTAGAAGAATGATGGTTGCTTCTTTGAGTTGGTAGATAACACGATATCCGGCGCTTTTACCTTTTTGAATGTCGCTATTTTTGAGTCTAACTTTGAAAGTGGTGTATCCAGTTCCCACAATTTGATCGCCGACTAAGTTGCCAGATTGGAGTTCCTTAATCAGTGATTGTAAGTCGGCTTGAATACTGCGATACCGTTTTGCTAGGGTTCGCAGCCGAGCTTTAAATTCATCAGAAAATAGGATCTCGAAGTTGGTTAAGTCATTAGACATCGATGCCATCCCAGAGTTCAGAAATGGGATGAACTTTGCCATCACGAACTTGTTGGAGGGAGCGATGGAGACTTTCTAAAATGAGTTCCTCCGGTTCGTTGTCGGGGTCGATTTCGTCAGTTTCAGTTGTTGCAGCAGCAAAGGCGCGGTTGGCTAGCAGTTGTTGCAATTCTGGTGGGGAAATTTGGGCGAGTTGGGCGGCTTGGGCGAGGGTGAGGTTGGTTTGTTGACAAAGGGCGATCGCGATTTCCCGCAGCCAGTCACTCTGGTTGAAGGTATCGGTTTGGGTGAGGCTTTCGGGTAGAGTCAGGGTGATTTGCATGGTGGGCGCTGATGGCGGCTGTTTTTATTTTAGAACATAGTTGAAATGGTTGAAGAGGTTAGGCAGGATGCGGGGCAAGATGTTGAAAATATTCGTTATCTTTGGTTGAGTGTCTGCTGGCGCTGTGGGCGACGATCGGTCAAGAAGGTGAATCCTTAATGTGGTTGAATCCTTATGGAATGGTAAAGTGTTCCACAGAGGATGCGAGCAACCTAACGAGTAACGAATGAGAATTAAATAATACCATTTTTTTCAAGTTATGACAGACTTTTGCAAAAAGAGAAAGTTTATAAATTACAATCTCTTGTTGTCCTCGATCTCTATCTATCGTTATAAAAATGGTATTGGTATGTTGTTGGGCCCCGGCCCCAAGAGCGCTTGCATCGCAACTACGTACCTGGTTATACCATTTTTTTCAAGTTATGACAGACTTTTGCAAAAAGAGAAAGTTTATAAATTACAATCTCTTGTTGTCGTCGCTCTCTATCTATCGTTATAAAAATGGTATTGGTATGTTGCTAGGCCCCAGCCCCAAGAGCGCTTGCATCGCAACTACGTACCTGGTTATACCATTTTTTCAAGTTATGACAGACTTTTGCAAAAAGAGAAAGTTTATAAATCAATACAGTTTACTTAAAAAAAATCTGACTTGCCCAAAATGGCTGTATTGCCAGAAAATCCTCAGATGAAATTCATCAAAAGCGTTAAGTAAACCGTATTAAATTATAATCCACTCCATCAAGAGAAGAGTTTTGAACCGTATTGGGGCGCTTTTGGCGCAGAGGGAAGAGTATTGCGAGGGTTTTGGATGTCGTAAAAAAACCTTTTGTCCCTCCCCTCTCTGTGTTCTCTGCGTTCTCTGCGGTAAAATCTTCTTAAGATCTATTTCACCTCTTTATAATCCAAAAATCGTCAGATGAAATTTATCAAAAGCGTTAAGTCAACCGTATTGGTTTATAAATTACAATCTCTTGTTGTCGTCGATCTCTATCGATATTTAAGAAAAATGGTATAAGCTGTGATGTTCTCTAATCTAGTATGGCATAGCGACTTAAAAGTTGCCAAATCGCACGCCGGACACGGCATTGCCGTGTCCTGATATCCCGTACAATTCAGTCAACAATCAAGGCAAAGTCGAGCCATTTTGTGGTTCTATGTATTCATTTTCCCACAGCAGCCGGCTGCTTGCGGTTTTGCACTTCCAGATAAATTAACAAAGCATTAACATCAGCCGGATTCACCCCGCCAATCCTCGCCGCTTGACCAATAGTCAAGGGTCTAATTTTAGTCAACTTTTCTCGCGACTCCTTCGATAGAGTTGTAATTGCCATATAATCCAAATCCGCAGGTAATTGGCGGCGTTCGTGTTTGGCAATGTCATCGATTTGATTTTGCTGTCTTTGCAAATAACCCGAGTATTTGAGCTCGATTTCTGCACCATCTTTCTCAGCCAATTGTAGGCTCGAATTGCCTAAATTGTAGCGTTCTAAATCGACGTAGTGAAAACCGGGACGGCGCAGCAAATCAGCCAGAGTTATTGAACCTTTAATCACTTGTTGAGTGTCAGCAAAAATTGCTTTACCAACCTCTTCATGTTCTTTGACGCGAGTTGAATATAAACGGGCTTTTTCCGCCACAATATTAGCTTGTTTGCGCTCAAATAACTCCCAGCGACGATCGCCAATTAAGCCAATTTCCCGTCCAAGCGGGGTCAAGCGTTGGTCGGCGTTGTCCGATCGCAATAACAGCCGGTATTCCGATCGCGAAGTCAACATCCGGTAAGGTTCCCGCAAATCCTTCGTACACAAATCGTCAATCAAAGTGCCGATATAACTTTGCTCGCGGGCAAACACAATCATCTCCTGATTCTTCGCAAACCTAGCCGCATTAATACCTGCGACAATCCCCTGTGCAGCCGCCTCCTCATATCCAGTCGTACCGTTCACCTGACCCGCGCAAAACAGGCCTTCGATCTTCTTCGTCATCAGAGTTGGATAACACTGAGTTGCAGGCAAATAATCGTACTCCACAGCATAAGCAGGCCGCATCATCTCGCACTTTTCCAAACCCGGAAGAGTCCGCAACATTTGCAACTGCAAACTTTCCGGTAAACCAGTCGAAAATCCTTGGATATAAAGTTCAGGAATATCCCTACCTTCCGGTTCAATAAAAATCTGGTGGCTTTCCTTATCTGCAAAGCGCACGATTTTATCTTCAATACTCGGACAATAGCGCGGGCCTTTCGCATCAACCCAACCGCCGTACACTGGAGAAAGGTGCAAGTTATCTCTAATTAACTGGTGAGTTTCCGGCGTGGTTCGAGTTAAATAGCAGGGCATTTGTTCCCGTTCCACCCAAACTTCTGGATCGAAACTAAACCAGCGAACATCTGTATCTCCCGGCTGGGGTTCCAGGTTAGTATAATCGAGAGTGCGCTTGTCAACTCTTGCCGGAGTTCCTGTTTTTAACCGTCCGGTTTCAAAGCCCAAACGATTGAGAGTTTCTGTCAAACCGACAGCAGCAAATTCTCCGGCGCGTCCGGCCGGCATCGACTTGTTGCCTACCCAAATTGTGCCACCTAAAAAAGTTCCGGTTGTCAAAATTACGGCTTTGCATCCAAAGCCGACGCCGAAGTAGGTTTCAACACCGATGACTTCTTCGTTTTTGCCCAAAACTAAGTCTGTAACCATTGCTTCGCGGATGGTCAAATTCTCTTGATTTTCGACAATATTATTCATGACAGCGGCGTATTCCCGCTTGTCTGTCTGGGCTCGCAACGCCCAAACTGCGGGGCCTCTCGAAGCGTTGAGGATGCGTTTTTGTAGGTAAGTGCGATCGGCCATTTTGCCGATTTCTCCGCCTAGGGCATCGACTTCGTTGGTAAGTTGAGTTTTAGCGGGGCCGCCGACGGCTGGGTTGCAGGGTTGCCACGCGATTTTGTCGAGGTTGAGGGTGAGTAAAAGCGTGCGGCATCCGAGGCGAGATGTGGCGAGGGCGGCTTCGCAGCCGGAGTGTCCGCCACCTACTACGATGATGTCGAAACTGTCTTGAAATTGTACGGGGGTTTGTGCGGTCATGGTCTGCGTTTGAGCGGCAAGGACTCGTACTTTATTTTAGCAGTAATTTGGATAATTAGGTAAGCAGAAAAAGACCATAATATTTGGCAAATAATTGGTAGCGGGGGATAATTCCACCGACAAGAAACAAATCAAAAAAATCTTTTTTTGTGGAACTGGCCGGAGAGCCTGTTCCGAAGCAGACAAGATTTTCACCTTATAATAAATAAATCAAAAAAATCCTTTTTTTTGTGGAACCAGTATCTTTCCCGTTTCGAGGCGGGCTGATAGCGCAGCCCTGTGTCCACTCAGCGCATCACTTTGAATAGAAATATCATTGATTGTACTCCCATTCTGCTGCATCGGGCGATCGCCCTGCACGCCCGATCGCCCTACACGCGCGCCCCAGTTACACCCTGTAGTCCCATTTAACATCGGTTCCCAAAACCAATACCGCTATAGGACTGATTCCCAACCTCGATCGCATTACTTGCCGAGTCAGTCTAAAATCCCAAATCTCAAATCTCAAATCGATCGACTCGCCCTACTTTATTAGTAGCGCCCAAGTAATGTATCATTGTCACCAAACCTTAAGCAACAAAAATTTCCGTGTTAGAAGCCTTTGTATTTGCCACAGTATTGTGCGGATTTTTTGGTATCATCCTTAAAAAGAACCTGGTGATGAAGATCGTCTCTATGGACGTGATGAGCACCGGTGTAATTGCCTATTATGTCGTGATTGCATCCCTAAATGGCTTGTTCACGCCAATTATGGGAGATGTCAAAAATAGAGCTTTTGCCGATCCAGTCCCCCAAGGGATCATCTTAACTGCGATCGTCATCGGCTTTTCGATTCAAGCCCTGATGCTGGTAGGTGTGATGAAACTAGCACGGGATAATCCCACATTGGAAACCAGCGAGATCGAGAAAAATAACACGCCGTAAACCTATCCATGAATATTATTACGATCGCTTGGCTGACAATACCATTTTTTATCGGATTCGTCATTTATCTACTTCCCAAGCTTGACAAATATCTCGCCTTAGCAGTCACGTTTGTTTCAGCAGGCTACGCGCTACAACTATTTCTCGAAAAATCGCCCCTCAAACTCAACTTACTGGATAATTTCGGCGTTCAAGTAGTCGCAGATCAGTTAGGCGCCTACTTTATCTTGACAAATGCCATAGTAACTGCTGCCGTGATTTTCTACTGTTGGCACAGTGGTAAATCAGCCTTCTTTTACTCGCAGATGATTATTCTGCATGGCAGTATAAATGCTACCTTTATCTGTGCAGATTTTGTCAGTTTATATGTCGCCTTAGAAGTCAGCGGGATTGCAGCTTTTCTGTTAATGGCATATCCTCGCACCGATCGCTCTTTATGGATAGCCTTGCGCTATTTGTTTGTCAGCAACACCGCCATGCTATTTTACCTCGTGGGCGCGGTGCTAGTATATCAAAAACATAATTCCTTTCTTTTTGACGGTTTAAAAGGTGCGCCACCAGAAGCTTTAGCCCTGATTTTTCTAGGATTATTGCTCAAAGGCGGGATTTTTGTATCGGGATTCTGGCTGCCGCTAACTCACTCAGAATCAGAAACCCCAGTCTCCGCCTTACTCTCAGGAATAGTCATCAAAGCGAGTATCTTACCTTTATTGCGCTGTGCTTTGGTTTCCGATGACATTGATACTATTGTCAGGATTTTTGGCGTAGCAACAGCTTTAATGGGAGTGTCCTATGCCGTCTTTGAAAAAGATACCAAACGGATGCTGGCTTTTCACACAATTTCCCAGTTAGGCTTTATCCTAGCAGCACCAGCAGTCGGCGGATTTTATGCTCTCGCTCACGGTTTAGTTAAATCAAGCCTCTTCTTACTTGCCGGTTCCTTACCAAGCCGCAGCCTCAAGGAATTGCAATCTAAGCCGATCGATCCTAGTCTTTGGATTGCTCTAGTTATCGCCAGTCTTTCTATTTCTGGCTTTCCCTTGTTGGCAGGATTTGGAGCCAAAGTATTGACGGTGAAAAATCTGTTACCTTGGCAGGTAATCGCCATGAATATAGCCGCCGTAGGTACAGCAATATCCTTCGCCAAATTCATCTTTATACCTCGCGGAGAGAAACAAGAAGTCAAGCCAGGTTTGTGGCCAGCAGTCATCCTTTTAATTGGCGGGCTAATTATCGCAAACGTAGCGTACTTAGATGCTTATAGCATTGAAAGTATCCTCAAAGCAGTGGGGACGATCGCGATCGGGTGGCTGATTTATGTTTTAATTATTAAACGGTTAGCGATCGCCCTGCCGCGTGCAGCCGAGCAATTCGATCATCTAGTAGGTGTGATGACTCTAACCTTGATCGTACTGTTTTGGATGGCATTAGCGACAGGAACCCACACTTAAACAATCGAAATTGCGATCGGATGCACCTCAGTTTGGTAAATATGTGTGTAGGGGCGAAGAATGACCGCAGTAAATATGAGATTATCAGTAATAGCTTATATGCGGTCATGCTTCGCCCTCTTCAAAAGTGAGACGCAGCCTTGCGATCGCTAACAGTAAGGGTATCCAAGAAACCTCCGTTCATTCAGTTGATCTGGGACAGTTGACAGTTGACAGTTGATAGCCACCCCTACCTGGAAGGAAAAGGATTGGAAAAATCAACAGTCTGATCTTAATTTATCGATTACAAGGGAGAGGCTTTAAACCAATTCTTTCTAGTAAAAGTAGAAAGAATCTTGTAATTATCTGTGTGGCTGTCTGTTTATCTGCCTGATATCTGCGGTTTTTGTACCAATCCCAGAGTTGTGCGAGAAATCTAACAAGGAAAAAAGATGATTGGAAGTTTGATATTACGATTGACAATTTGGTTTTTGCTTACCGCCGATTTCACGGTGCCAAATATCATCATTGGTATAGCGATCGCATTTCTCCTACCCCGCGGCAATACATCCCCGGAAAGGATCAAGGAATGGCTAAGTATGCTCAAAAAAATCCTGATTGCGATTCCGGTAGCATACATTGAGGCTTTTGAAATTATCATTCGTCCCCATAACGGAGAAGACATGATTTTGGAACGGGCAAAAATGAAAAGATCGCCAATCATGATATTTTTGGATGTATTCCTAATTACGTTTACGCCCAAAACAATTGTGGTGAGACACAACCAAGAAGGCTGCTACGAAGTTCACCGGGTTTTCCCGATTAAAAAACCATGAATTTGCTCTTAATTGCGATGATTGCAGCCATGCTCATCCCCATGTACGAGGCATTGACGGATGATGATATTTGGCAGAAAATGTTAGCCTTGGGCAGTATTTCCACCAAGGCAGGAATTATGACTTTGTTCATCTCTGTCTTGCGTGACGATTGGATGATTGGCGCTGTAGGGGCGATTATCCTGACTGTGGGAAATGCGGGATTAATGCTGTTAGCACACATAATAAAACGAATGGATGATTTATGATTGATGTGGTGAGTTATATATTTTTTGGTGTAGGAATATTCTTCTGGTTTTGGGGAACTTCTCACCTAGTCGGCAAGCGATCGGTATTATTTAAGTTACACAGTCTTTCGGTTGCCGATACCTTGGGTTCGATCCTAATCGTGCTCGGGCTGCTGATCAAAATACCTAGTAGATGGCCGCTGCTAACTTTGGCAATTCTTTCCTTAGCAATTTGGAATACAATGCTGGGATATGTGTTGGCGCATTGTTCGAGTGAAGAGCAAGAAAATCAGACGGAGTTTCCCACAGAGACATTATGAATGATGATAGCTATATCTATATCTTAACTGCGCTGTTGCCCTTGGCTGCTTGTATGGTAGTAGTTCAGGCTAATCCCTACCATGCCCTAGTCATTCGCGGCATATTAGGTGCGATCGCAGCATTGGTATATTCAGTGTTTGGGGCGGCGGATGTGGCTTTGACGGAAGCCTTGATGGGTACCATGTTGGCAATAACCCTGTATGCGGTGGCAGTGCGATCGTCCTTGGTGATGCGTTTGGGCGTGTTGGAAGAAGAGAAAGTCGAGTCGGATGGTGATGTTTTGAAGGTAGAGTTGACGGTAGAGAGTCCCCGCGATTTTAACTCATTGATGAAGGATTTTCGCCGGATTTTTAGCAAGTATTATCTCCGGATTGAGGTAGTACCTTTCACAAGTGTGGAGGGTTTACATCGCGCCCTGATGGAAAAAGAAATTCATGCAACTTGTGTGCCTGTGTTAGATAGCGATCCAGAAACCAAACATTATCAAACTGTGACTAGAATCCAACGGCTATATGACATCATGCAAGCCGAAATTTCATCAGTAAATACCAGTCTGGCTTACAAAAATGCTACAGATTTAGCGGAGGATTTTCAATGAAATGGGTTTACATTGCGGCGGGAATAGTGCTTTACATTAAAATGCTATTTTTCGCCAATCCAGCGTCAGGTTTATCAGGTTTGGCGATCGTAGAATTGATTGTCAAAGATAGCGGAATTCCGAATGCAGTATCGGCGATTATTTTCCGCAATCGCCTTTATGACACGATTTTTGAAGTGGTGGTATTTACGATCGCCATTATGGGCGCTAATTTTCTGTTAGCCACGGAAAGACCATCCTGCACAATTTATCAGTTTACCGATCAACCTTCAATTGTCTTAGCCCGTTTGGGAGCGACTATTGCGGCTTTGGTGAGTATTGAATTGTCACTGCGGGGACATTTGACTCCGGGAGGCGGTTTTGCAGCGGGTGTCGCGGGGGGAACTGCGATCGGTTTGGTGGCGATTACTTCGTCATCGGAGTGGATGCAGCGGATTTACGATCGATCGCACGCGGCGACTTGGGAGAAGATTTCGGTATTGGTTTTTGTGGTGTTGTCTGCGATAACTTTGTGTGGGTACGAGTTGCCGCACGGACAGTTTGGCGCTTTGGTGAGTGGTGGTGTAGTGCCTTTGCTGAATATTTTGGTGGCTGTAAAGGTTGCTTTGGGCTCGTGGGCGGTGGTGTTGATTTTTATTCGCTATCGCGGTTTGTTGTGATGGATTTTTAGGGGATGTCGATCGGATTCTCATTCATCCATATAGAACCCATTTCAGATCTATTTTGCGTAAATATCAGAAACCGGGTTTCTCTCTATATTTCTCGTCACCCAACCCAAAAACTCGTAGAAACCCGGTTTCTCGCCCCTTGCGTAAATATCAGAAACTGGTTTCTCTCTATATTTCTCGTCACCCAACCCAAAAACTCAAAGATGTCAAATGCATTCTATAAGTCGCTACAAATTCCCGCGTAACAATTGTTGAAAAGACTCAGCTACTGTTGTCTGCACCCGTCACTCCATTTAATTAACAGCAAACGTTGAAACCAGGTAAAACGATGATAGCCCGACAACCCCGCTACAGCAAACAAGAATTTGCTGTAGCGGGCGATCGGATTTATCAATCTCAAGTCCTGCCTCAAGTCGATACAGGCGATCGCGGTAAAATAGTGGCGATCGACATTTAGACAGTAGCTTTGGCGCGATCGCACTTTACCCAACAAATCTCTTCACATCCGCCACCTCCCCAGACAGCACCTGAACCACTTCCTCTACCCGTCGCTATCTCCCCAACCTAAGCATCGCCACGTCCGATCGCAGATAGCTACCTTCCTATAGGGCTAATTCTACTTCCATTAGGTCGATCGAGTAATGTCTGCGATCGCTCACGAGAGCAACCAGGACGAACGCACTATATACAAAGAGCGATCGCAACTTCCCAATTCATCTCGCCGACAACTCCCATCAATTTTTGTAAACACCGCCCGACCATCCCAAAAATTTGAATTAGGATGGGTGGGAATAATAATTAATCTTGACTTAAACAGCATTTACAGCATTGAGTTTAACCTATAAAGGTTATTGGTTGGCATCGACGAGTTATTAGCGCTGGTTATACAAAACCAGAAACCTCGAGCCCATCATACTTTTGTGCAATTAATGCAATTGGCCATCAGCACATATAAAACAACTGTTTCCTATGGCAATCAATCAGAAAGAGTTTGATAAATTAGTCAAAAATTTGGAAGAATTCTCGCAGCGTCATCCGGGAAGTTACCGCTTGCGAGTAGCCCTGTTTGCCGTATTAGGTTATGCCTACATCTTTTTAATACTTGCTGGATTATTCGCACTGATCGGGCTGTTAGTCTTTGTGATGATATTTAGCCATCACATCAATGGTTACATCATTAAGTTTGGCATTTTGTTACTGATTCCGGCATGGGCAATTGTGCGATCGCTCTGGGTAACTTTCCCCCATCCTCAAGGATTGAAACTCAGTCGCGATCGAGTTCCTCACTTATTCGGCATGGTAGACGAATTGACCGCTAAACTTGAGGCTCCCCGATTCCACAACATCTTGTTGAATCGAGAATTCAATGCAGCAGTCGTTCAAGTTCCGCGGCTGGGTATCTTTGGCTGGCAAAAAAACTACTTGCTTCTGGGACTTCCCCTGATGCAGTCCTTGTCTTTGGAACAATTTAAAGCAGTTCTAGCACACGAATTAGGACATCTCTCGGGCAATCATTCTCGCTTCGCGGCATGGATTTATCGAATTCGCAAAACCTGGTTGCAGATTTACGAACGGTTATACCAGACCGAGCAACATGGGGCATCAAAGTTGTTTAATAGCTTCCTAGAATGGTATTGGCCTTCCTTTAATGCCTACTCTTTTACCCTAGCACGGATGGATGAGTACGAAGCCGATCGCTGTGCAGCCCAACTCGCTGGAGTACGCCATGCGGCTGAGGCGCTAATTAATATAAAAATCAAAGCCCGTTTTCTAGAAAGTTCCTTTTGGTCAGATATCCAGAAGCAGGTTGCAGATCGGGTCGATCCGCCGGACAATGCTTATTCTTCTATGTTGACTTTCCTGCACGGTGCGATCGCAGAAGCACAGACCAATCTATGGTTAGAGCAGGCTCTGGCAGAAAAGACCGATAATGCAGACACCCATCCCTGTCTGAGCGATCGACTCAAATCCCTAGGTTATCTGAGGACTCGATCGCCAAAATTGCTTCAGTCAGTAACCATACAAACAAGTGCAGCAGAACATCTTCTCGGAAACAGCTTACAACAGTTTGCTACCCAGTTCGATCGCGATTGGAAAGAAGCAGCATCGACACCTTGGCGGCAGCAGTATGCTTACCTCCAAGAAATCCAAAGTAAACTGCAAGCTTTAGAGCAAAAAGCACAAGTGCAAGCACTGGATGAACGAGAAGCATGGGAACGAGCCCATTACACATTAGAAGTGCGAGGTGGTGAAGCAGCAATTCCCTTGTTGCAAGATGTCTTAAAAACTCACCCCGATTGTGCAGAAGCCAACTATAGCCTCGGGCAGATCTTACTACAAAAGGACGATCCAGTAGGTATTGCTTGCCTGGAAAAGGCTATGACACAAAGGATCGATTGGGTAATAGACGGCTGCGAGCTAATTTACTGTTTTTTCTGGCAACGAGGTCAAACTGACAAAGCAGACAAATATCGCGATCGAGCCGAGAAGCATTCTCAGTTGCTGCTCAAAGCTCAACAGGAAAGAGCTAGCGCGAGCGATCGCGACCAACTCAAACCTCATACTCTAGAACCATCAGAAGTAGATGAACTAAAACAACAGTTGGCTCCCTATTCACAGGTTGAAGAAGCTTATTTGGTAGAGAAAGTTATCACCTACTTTCCCGAAAAAAAATTATGTATCCTAGGAATCGTTCGCAAACGAGGTTTGATAGAAAATGAGAATGCGGCTCAAAATGTGGCCGACCTGCTGGCGAAAAGTTTGCAGTTTCCTATTCAAGCTTATGTCATCATTTTGAATCACAGTAGTTCCGGCAATTTGCAAAAAAAGATGTCCCTAGTGGAAGGGTCTTTAATCCTGAAACGTTAGTGCTATCAGTTTTGGCGTTGCTTAATCATGGTATGAAAAAAATAAGTTTAAAATCCAAAACCTTTGTGGATACTGGTTTCTATGACAGACCTATTTAGCCTTTCATACCGTAAATCAGCAACGCCATTTTCGTTCCTTAAATTTCGGAATTCTGTGCTTGCGCTTCCGGGACTTTAACTTCTGCATCCGGCAGATTGACAGCAACTTCCGCAGATTCTGCAATCTCTAACGGATCGGGAGTGCGCTTAGAAAATCCCCAGACAAACATTAAGGCGATAGAAGAAACTACCAGCCACTGGGGAGGTACTAAACTCTCATTAATTACTTTCACCAGCAATCGCATTCCCACGAAACCGACTGTAATGTAGCCAGCATCTTCAAGGTGTACGAACTCATCGAGCCAGCGGATGAACAAGCCTGCCATAAATCGCAGGGTAATGATGCCAATTGTCGCGCCCGTCAACACCAGCCAAGTTTGGTCAGAAATCGCGATCGCAGTTGTAACGCTATCCAAAGAAAAAGCTAAATCCGTCAGAGCAATTACTGGAATTGCTTTCCACAGAGACGCAAATCTGGGGCCGTGATGTTCTCCATCAGAGTCAGCCTCTGAGGCAAAGTGCTGGAAAACTAGCCACAGCAGATACAGGGCTCCCAGCAGTTCAAACTGCCAGAACTGGATCACCCAAGTCGCCGTTAAAATTAGTGCTATTCGCAGTACAAAAGCAATTATCAAACCGATGTTGAGAGCTTGTTGCTGTAGCTTGGGTTCTTCTAAACCTTTGGAAATAGATGCCAGGGCGATCGCGTTGTCAGCCGAAAGCACCGCCTCCAAAGCTACCAAAACCAACAATAAAAAAAAGGTGTCAACTCCCAAATTGGGTGAAGCCTCGAGAAATTGATCTAGCATTAATTATTTTGTGCACCTAACGATTTGCAAGGGTCGAGCTCAGCGCAAATCACCGGCTCTGTTTATAAATGAGTGTCACCTTCACTTATCGTAACCTAGTGCGGTAACTTTGTCGCGGGCGATCGCGATCGCTATGGCAGTTCGGCAACAAGCAATCTACGGGATTTTAACGGATGTAGCGGATTTAAGCGATCGATCTCGCTCCGAGAACCAGAAGTCAACCATCAAGATTTTCCCCATCTCCCGCGATCCCCTCTCCCACTCCTCCCCAACGGCGCCGAATTACTTGTCGATTTGTAACAAAAGATTCCCAAAAGCGCCAATTTGTCTCAAATTGATGAAAGCTCGTGCCCGTAAAATGGAGTTTTCCTCATATGTCTTTAACAGATACCCAAGTCTACGTAGCGCTCGTAATTGCTTTGATTCCGGGAATCTTGGCTTTCCGGCTGTCAACAGAACTGTACAAGTAGTTTCGAGACACCAGTAGCGAACCGCACCGTCGCCTGTCCTCCTTAGTTAAATCTCGAAATTACAGACAATTGCTGTCATCGTGCAGTAGATTGTTTGTGGTCACGAAGACGAGACTGCAAGGGCAGGCATTTTTATTGGGAAATTCCGTCCTCAGCCGTCACCCAGTCTCAAAAATTTGGGCTGCGAGCACCCTGACAAACAGGGGCGGGTGTGCGTTAAACTCAGAATTTTCTGTGGTCAGCTCTAAAAAGTCAGTCTCAGGTATTTGAAAAAAAAATTATGCAAGCGATTCAACCTACCGTTACCCCACTACGTCCTGTAAAAACTCCCCCTCGGGTTACTCCTCGTCGCAGCAGCAGCCAGCGTTCCTACCCTCATCAAACGCTCGCCGCCGAAACAGGAGTCAAGTTAGCAGTTAATGTAGTTCTGTCAGTGTGTGCGACTTCTGCTTTGATTCAGCTTTGGCCCCACTACCGGGGAGTCCAAGAAAAGTTGCACGAAATCCAAGCTGAAGTGAATCTTACTCAAGCGCGAGTCGATAAGTCGCGATCGGACTTTAACCGCTATTTTGACCCCAGTCTCGCTAAAACTGTGATGCAAGAGCAAAGCAATCGAGCCGATCCCCAGCAACGCCCGGTGATTTTGCAGGAACCCGAAGCACCCGATTCTGAGGAATCTACCCCGCAACCTTAACGATTCGGCGGGAAGTCCCGCGCTGTAATCTTGGATTCAGGGTCGGGATGAAAGCCAGGGCATTTCAGAATTGATGCCTTGACCGACGACAGGGCGCAACGCTTCATCAGGAATTGGCATCGATGAAGAAATGCCAATCTCTTAGAAACGCAGCGAGAAAACTTGGTATAGTACAGATGGTCGTTGACCCACCCGCATGGCTGAAAACAAAAAGCTTTACGCCCTGGAACGAGCATGAGCAACGGGAAAGAAACAAGTTCTGCTGGTCGGATATTTCCGTAAATCCTCCATGCGTTTGCCCTTATTAAAATCCACAACCTTGGGAAGCAGGGTTGCTGCCAGGGTAGTAGAGCAATCTGAAGAAGGGAGTCAGGGTCGCCACAAGTGTACCAAACCTCCGGAGGACAAGTAAGACCATCATCGTACTCGGTACGAACTCTCGTGAGAGATTCCCTAACGTGGCATTGACCGATGAAACTGGAAGCCCGCTCTGTATGCGTAGCATCAGAGTCGGGTACTTCACTCTGAAGATTGTTGTAGGATCTGCACCGCGCACGCACAAGAGCGGGCGAATGGAATTGGCCCCCAAACAAAACCCGCAGGCGTGCGGGTTGAAGAAACGGTGGTTGAAATTACTTTATTGTCTTCTGTCGGCAGAGGCGGACATTGTTTGTCTGGGCGCGGTTTCAACCGCCGTCTTTGCCATCACAGTTTTTTCTTTTAGCAGTTGCAATGCAGCTTGATATTGTAAGTCTTCTTCAGTGCCAATTCGATCGCGCGCAATCGGTTCTAGCGGCACTGCGCGATCGGGCGAAATCCCCAATTTGTTAATATCCGTGTGGTTTGGTGTCTCGTATTTAGCAACAGTTACAGCCAACCCGGAACCGTCGGACAAATCAAACAGCGACTGAATCAGTCCTTTGCCGAAAGTCTTTTCGCCCACCAGTTGAGCTCTGCCGTTATCTTGCAGCGCACCCGCCAAAATTTCGCTAGCACTGGCCGTTCCCTTGTTCACCAAAACAATCAGCGGATCGCCAGTCAAGGCTTGTCCAGAAGCCTCAAAACTGCCGAGAATGCCTTGTCTGTTGACCGTGTAGACGATCGTCCCGGAATCGATCCACAGGCGCGCAATTTCAATCCCAGCTTGCAACAGCCCGCCTGGGTTGTTCCGCAAATCGAGAATGTAAGCGGCGGCGCCTTGTTTTTCCAAACGATCGATCGCGTGGGCGACTTCCTCAGTGGCGTTAGCGCTGAACTGACTCAGGCGAATGTAGCCCAGCGGTAACTTGTCCGGCCCCGACTGCAATTCGGCGTAAACCGGATTCAAAGCAATGCGATCGCGCACCAGCTCAACGTCTTCAGGAACCTCCCTTCCTTCGCGTCCCAAGGTCAAGGTAACAGCAGTGCCGATGCGGCCGCGCATTCGAGTTGCAGCTTCGTCCAGGCTCAATTCTGAGGTAGGAGTGCCGTCAATTTTCAAAATGCGATCGAGCGGTTGAATGCCGGCTTTATCCGCCGGCGAGCCCGCCAAAGGAGCCACTACTGTTAGGGTATTTGTCTCGGGGTCGATCGCAATTTGCAGCCCAACTCCCGTCAATTCTCCCGAAGTGTTGACCTGCAAACTGCGGTACTGTTCTGGTTTGAGCAGTCGAGTGAAAGGGTCGTCAAGATTTGCCAGCATCCCTTGAATCGCCGCGTAAGTCTGCTGTCTGTCGTTGAGCGGTTCCTTGACGGCTTTTTCGCGAATCGACCACCAGTTTTTCGAGTTGAAGCTGTCGTCCACATAAGAGCGGTTGACAATTCGCCAAGCTTCGCTCAACAACTGCTGTTCTGGAGTTAGCGCCGCCGCCGGAAGAGCCCATGCGCCTAGAACCAGGACGACTTGGAGAAAGAAGATAATTGCTGTCTGGAAAACTCGTCTCTGCATGATTTTTTTGTGTCAAAGATAGGCAAGTATGGCATTTCCTGTATTTTAAGTTTGTAAGCTTTTAAGCTTTTGTGCAGTCAACTGTCCCGGAGACATTCAGGATTCATCATTGCCCAGCCGCGAACAAAAAATTAGCTCATTGTAACATTAAATTGCAAATTTAGTGAAGTTTTATCATGAATATTAAATTTTACGGCTGGGCCAGCCTCGGCCGGCTCGGACTTTGCTCCTGGGCTCGGCTCTTGGCTGTATGCCAGCTTGGGGCGAATGTTGAGCTGGCAAAAAATGCTATTTCAGACGAAGACAAAAGCATCGCTCCGTGAAATTTGTACAGCAATTATGTTACATTTTTTATCACACTCTGGAATTCGATCGCGCAACGCCAGCGAGTAGGGATCAGCTCTAGTTTAGTTTCCCAGTGCTCGCGGGCGATCGCACAATAGATTTCCTTTCGTGAGCTCCAAATTTAAAAATAGCCTCAGGCATTTGCTAGTAAAAGCCAACTGCTCGGCGCGGGGCGACAAAAAAACCTTGTGGCTGCTGCCCTGAACCTCAACCACAGCAATATTCTTTTAGGAATTCTGGCTCCATGTTTTCTAAACAAATCACCGAATCAAAAACCTACCAGTGGTTTGATGAACGCCTGGAAATTCAGGCGCTCGCAGACGACATCACTACAAAGTATGTACCTCCCCACGTCAACATCTTCTATTGCTTGGGCGGAATTACTCTAGTTTGTTTTCTAATCCAGTTTGCCACCGGCTTCGCCATGACTTTCTATTACCGTCCCACGGTAGCAGAAGCTTTTTCTTCAGTGCAATATCTGATGAATGAAGTCAACTTCGGCTGGCTGATCCGCTCCATCCACCGCTGGTCTGCCAGCATGATGGTACTGATGATGATTCTGCACATTTTCCGGGTTTACTTGACCGGCGGCTTCAAAAAGCCCCGCGAATTAACCTGGGTGACTGGAGTCATCTTGGCAGTCATCACTGTTTCCTTCGGTGTGACAGGCTACTCGCTACCTTGGGATCAAGTCGGTTACTGGGCCGTTAAAATCGTTTCCGGCGTACCCGAAGCTATCCCGTTTGTCGGTTCTTTGCTGGTGGAACTGCTGCGCGGCGGTGTCAGCGTAGGTCAAGGCACTTTGACCCGTTACTACAGCTTGCACACTTTTGTGTTGCCTTGGCTGATTATCGTCTTCATGCTGGCTCACTTCTTGATGATTCGCAAGCAAGGCATTTCTGGCCCGTTGTAAATTTTGAGTTGTGGGGGCGGTATTTTTTTTGCCCCCCTGCGGAATTTTGGGTTGAAAATTCAGAATTCATCTCTCATGATATTTATTAGGGTCAATACTTCCTGCGATCGCGCCGCTGATTCGGACTAACGAGTACAGCGGAATGCCAAGCCCGGGTAAAACTAAAAGGAGAACACTCTCACTATGTCTATTATCAAAAAACCAGATTTGAGCGATCCAGAGCTACGCGCTAAGCTCGCTAAGGGCATGGGTCACAACTATTACGGCGAACCAGCTTGGCCCAATGACTTGCTGTACGTTTTCCCCATTGTGATCATGGGAACAATTTCTCTGTGCGTCGGTTTGGCTGTACTTGACCCAGCTTTAGTTGGCGAACCTGCTAATCCCTTTGCTACTCCGCTAGAAATTCTGCCGGAATGGTATTTGTGGCCTGTGTTCCAACTCCTGCGCGTTTTGCCTAACAAACTGTTGGGAATTGCTTGCATGGCTGGTGTTCCAGTTGGCTTGATTTTGATTCCGTTCATCGAGAATGTCAACAAGTTCCAAAATCCGTTCCGCCGCCCTGTGGCTACTACAGTCTTCCTTTTGGGAACTGCGGTAACTCTGTGGTTGGGTATTGGTGCTGTTTTCCCGATCGACAAATCTTTCACGCTCGGTCTGTTCTAAGATTTAAGTTTGTCTAATTTTGACGCCCGCGGGTTTCCTGTAAAGTGCTGCTGTACTGTTAGGAAACTTTAGCGGGCGTCATTTTATTTGAGAGCCGTTTAGGTACGTAATTGCGCTTCAGCGCTCTTTGATAATATAAGCTAAGAGCGCTTAAGCGCAACTACGTACCTTGGCCCGATCGCGAGCCGACCTTTGAGCGATACTTTTGGTAGTTTTATATATTCTATCGTGAGAATAAAACCGCCCGGCCCCTCATGTCAAATTCCATTAATTTAGATTGCGAAGGCTGGACAAACAGACCGAGAATATGTGGCGTAAGCCCTGGGTATCTTTCGTATAACTGGGGGAACTTCAGACATATAGAATAATAGCCACTACCGCAGGTGTAAGCTATGTCCTCAGACAAACCGTTAATTCTCGATTTTGCCCAGACAGACGAGATGAAATTGATTTTCCCGCGTCCCGCAATCCTGTCGAGTCATGGCGCAAAATGGGAAGGAATTCATGTCGAATATCACTGTCAGCCACCAACCGAATATCCCGAACAATATTACCAACAGCACGCAATTGGCTTGATGCTCAATTCAGCAATAATAAAAGGAATAGAGAACGGGAAACACCACAATAGCGAACGCTGGTACAATGGAGATATGTTCATCGGTGCTGCTGGTAATAATTACCGTCTACATACGATCGAAGAGCATGAATTTATTGCGCTCGCTCTCAACCCTACCGACTTCGACAATACAGTTTGTGAATCAACAAATTCAAATCCCATTGAAATTATACCGCAATGGCAAATCCGCGATCCGTTGATTCATGGAATTGCTTTGACCCTCAAAACGGAATTAGAATCAGGTGGATTAAACGGTACTCTTTATGTCGATGCGCTCAAAAATGCGCTTTCAATCCACATATTGTGCCGTTATTCGCAAAAACCTAATTTGCTAGATTTTGAAGGTAGTTCAGACGCCAGCAAAATGCAGATAGTTATTGACTACATTAATGACTGCATAAACAGAGAATTATACTTGTCTGATCTGGCTAAATTAGTGCAACTTAGGTATCCGCTCAATAATTCGGGGTAGGAGAGAAAAAAGTAAGCAGAGTAAAAAAAGTGTTATAAAATAGGATACATGACGCCAAAGACTATTTCACAAGACAAATCATCCTACAATATACTACTG